>JAQGHS010000132.1 GCA_028291605.1 Planctomycetaceae bacterium
GATACACAGAACCGGTGGCTAGCGCCAGTCCGCTCACAAACAAAACTCAAATCACCCGGCAGAGGTAGCACTTCAAATAATGATTTTCGAGGCACGAAACGGCCGTCGGATGGTCGGCCGAGGGGCCGCGACGTTCCAGAATCTGAACCGCTCGCCCTGCCCCAGCCGCTGCGGCTGACAGCATCTCTTCGAACATCATCTGATCCACGTGCCCCGAGCAACTACACGTCAGCAGCAGCCCGTTCGGCTCAAGCAACGTCATCGCCAACCGATTGAGACGCTCGTAACCTCGAATCGCTTCCGACACACTCTTACGATGCCGGGCCATTTTGGGTGGATCGAGAACGATGCTGTTGAATCGCGCCCCATCCTTGACGAGCTGCTCGATGTACTTGAACGCATCGGCCTTCTCGAATCGAATTTGATTTCCGACGCCGTTCAATTCCGCATTCGCCCGAGCCATCGTGAGCGCGGATTCCGAGACATCGACTGCCAGAATATCTTTGGCATGCCCGGCCTTGGCGATATTCAGTGCAAAACCACCCGAATAACAGAACAGATCGAGTACCTTCGGACCACGCAATACTCGCGAAGCCAGCAGGCGGTTGTCGCGCTGGTCGAGGAAAAAGCCGGTCTTCTGGCCTTCCACAATATCGACACCGTAACGCACGGCGTGTTCCGTGATAAACATCGGCCGATCCGGGCTGTTCCCGGTCAGGCTGCCGTCGCTCAGCGTCAATCCTTCGGCCTCGCGGATCCCCTTTTCGGTACGGAGCCAGATCCCGCGCGGCTGCAGTTTTTCCTGCAGCAAACGCACGAACAACTCTTGCCGGGTGGCGAGTGCGCGGCTGGTAAACTGGACCAGCAACCAGTCGCAGTACCGATCCACAATTAACCCCGACAGACCATCCGACTCGCTGTAGACCAGTCGCGCCGCACCTTGGGGATCAGTCAGCCCCAGGATGTCCTGACGCAGGATCAGAGCCGCGTCCAGGCGTGCCGACCAGAAGGCCTCGTCCAGCGGGATTTGCTCATCCCAGCTATAGAGCCGCACGACGATGTTGCTGTCGGGATTATACAGCCCCCAGGCGATGAACTCGCCACGGTCGGTCCGCATCTGCACGGCGTCTCCGGGCTGAGGATCTCCCTTAATATGGTGAATTGCCCCTTCGAACACCCACGGGTGTCGAGCAAAAAACGGGAGGGCTCGCCGCACCTTCAGCATCACTTGCGGAGCGATCGCCGGAGCCTCGGAGGGCAAAGTGTCCACGCCGGGTGGCGGATTCAAGACCGATTCTGATTCAGACACGCGAGATATTTCTTCTGTGAAGCCAACGGACCACAAATTGCAGCACGAAATGTCATCGTGCGAAAGCGGACACGGCATTGTACCGTGAAAAACTGCTCTTGACCATGCAGTCGAAAAGTGCGTCATTCTCCCGTGAGATAGGCTCCCAGCCTCTCTTTTGTCACCCAGTGACTGACAGGCTAGAAGCCTATCCCACGAAGATTGGTGTTGCTAAGATTTCCCACGCGCCAGGACTACCTAGGAGACAATCGGTGACAACTGAGATTCCGCATTTTGATATCGTCGTCATCGGCAGCGGGCCGGGGGGCGAAGGGGCGTCGATGCAGGCGTCGAAAAGTGGCCGCAAAATTGCCACGGTTGAACGCTTTGCACGCATCGGCGGTGGTTGCACGCACTGGGGGACCATCCCCAGTAAAGCCCTGCGTTTTGCCATCTTTCGCATGACCGAAGTCAACAACAACCGACTGGTCCGCGATGCCGGTATCGTGTTGAATTTCGACTTTCCCCAGTTGCTCAAGAGTTCGAAGTCCGTCATCGACGCACAGGTCGATCTACGACACAGCTTCTACGATCGCAACCACGTCCCGATGTACTGTGGGCAGGCGAAATTTATTGACGCCAAGACGATTGAAGTCTCTGAAAGTCACGAAGGCCGTCAGCGCGTGACTGCGGATTCCTTCGTCATTGCGACCGGCTCGCGACCTTATCGTCCGCCCGATGTCGATTTTGCTCATCCCCGCATTTTTGACAGCGATACGATTCTCAGCCTCAGCCACACGCCGCATTCGATTACCGTGTACGGTGCCGGTGTCGTCGGTTGCGAATACGCATCGATGTTTCGGAATCTGGGGGTGAAGGTCAATCTCGTCAACACGCGCAGCAAACTGCTGGAGTTCCTGGACGACGAAATTGTGGATGCACTCGCCTATTCGATGCGCGAACGCGGCGTCGTGATTCGCCATTGTGAGGAATATGCGAAGGTCGAAGGCCGGGAAGATGGCGTCGTCCTATCTTTGAAATCCGGCAAGCAGATTAAGTCTGATATCCTGCTATGGGCCAACGGCCGCACGGGTAATTCGGATGAAATGGGCCTGGAAGCGCTGGGAATTGTGCCCAACAACCGGGGCCACATCCCGGTGAATGCCGATTTCCAGACGACTGCCCCGCACATTTATGCGGTCGGCGACGTGATCGGCTGGCCGTCGTTGGCGAGTGCCGCCTACGACCAGGGGCGCTACGCCGCCAGTCACTGCATGTTCGGCAAGTGCGAACGGGCGCTGATCGAAGACATCCCCACGGGCATCTATACCAGCCCCGAAATCAGCTCCCTGGGGAAGACCGAACGCCAGTTGACCGAAGCGCAGATTCCCTACGAAGTGGGACATTCCCAATTCAAAAGCCTGGCCCGAGCCCAGATCACCGGCCAGACTGTCGGCATGCTGAAGCTGTTGTTTCATCGCGAAACCCTGCAGATCCTGGGAATTCACTGCTTCGGAGCGAACTCGGCCGAGATTATCCACATCGGCCAGGCGATCATGTCGCAGCGTGGTGAGGCCAATTCGGTCAAGTACTTCGTGAACACGACCTTCAACTATCCGACTATGGCCGAAGCATATCGTGTGGCTGCTTTGAACGGGCTAAACCGGTTATTCTGAAACTCGTGGGATAGGCTTCCAGCCTGTCATCTTCGTCGAGGAATGACAGGCTGGAAGCCTATCCCACGGGAATACACACAGGAGACGGCGCGACAACGCCGTAATGATTCTCATGCAGCTCTCCGGCGAACAACTCTGGCAGCGTTACCGCGACTATCTCATCACCAACGAAGCTCTGGGCTTCGCCCTGGATGTCAGCCGCGTCCACTTCAAAGATGACTTCCTGAAGAAGATGACGCCCGCCATGGAAGCGGCGTTCAAGGCGATGGATGAACTCGAACAGGGAGCGATCGCCAACCAGGACGAAAACCGGATGGTTGGTCACTACTGGCTGCGTAATCCCTCGCTGGTGAAAAATAGTCATCCCGAGATCGCCAAAGAAATTCAGGACACCAACGCCGCGATCCTGAAATTTGTTGAATCGATTCACTCCGGTGCGAAGGTTGGTTCGACTGGGAAGTTTAAGAACGTCCTGCACATCGGCATCGGCGGCTCGGCCTTGGGACCGCAATTCTTGGAAGCGGCCCTCGGCAATCCGGACGACAAGTTGAAGATGTTCTTCTTCGACAATACCGATCCAGACGGTATCGATCGAACCATCACGCAGATCGGCAACGAGCTCGGTCAAACGCTGATTACGGTGGTCTCCAAGTCGGGCGGGACGCAGGAAACACGCAACGGCATGATCGAAGCCCGCCTGGCCTGCGAGAGACGCGGCTTGAACTTCTTTCAGCAGGCAGTCGCCATCACCCAGGCCAACAGCAAGCTCGACAAACAGGCGAAAGCCGAGAACTGGCTGGCACGTTTCCCGTTGTGGGATTGGGTCGGCGGACGGACATCGATTACTTGCGCCGTCGGTTTGCTGCCGGCAGCGTTACAGGGAATCGACGTTAACGCTCTCCTGCAGGGAGCCGCCGACATGGACACGCTGACACGGACGCACGACATGCGTGCGAACCCCGCCGCCATGCTGGCCATGATGTGGTTCCATTGCACCGGGGGCCGCGGGGCTCGCGACATGGTCCTGCTGCCGTATAAGGATCGCCTCGCCCTGTTCAGCAAGTACCTGCAACAGTTGGTGATGGAATCGCTTGGCAAAGAGTATTCCCGCAGCAATCGCCTCGTGCGCCAGGGAATTGCGGTCTACGGCAATAAGGGCTCGACCGATCAACACGCCTACGTCCAGCAATTGCGCGAAGGGGTCCCGAACTTCTTCGTTACGTTTATCCAGGTCCTCAAGGACCGCGCGGGGGCCTCGGCCCCTGTCGACACCGACGTCACCACCGGCGACTTCCTGCACGGTTTCTGGCAGGGAACACGCCGCGCGTTGTACGACAATGACACGGATCTGATCAGCATTATTCTGGACGAAGTGACGCCCCACAGCGTCGGCGCCATGATCGCTCTCTATGAGCGAGCGGTCGGCCTGTATGCCGAACTGATCAATGTGAATGCCTATCACCAGCCAGGCGTCGAAGCCGGCAAGAAGGCGGCCCAGGAGGTCCTCGATCTGCAGTTGAAATTGTTGCAGCACTTGCGATCAGCCCATGCCCCGCTCACCGCAGAAGATCTGGCGGTATTAGCCGGCAACCCCACCGAAACCGAGACCGCCTATCACATCCTGCGACACATGGCAGCGAATCCCGATCACGGCGTCCGCCGCTGGCCAGGTGAGACTCCGGCGGCAGATCGGTTTGGGCCTCAATAGCGGCAGCGAATTAAAAGAGGCAGCGAATCAATGCAAAGGTATTATCTAACAAAACTGCTACAGAATGTTTGTTAGTTTTCAAAAAATTAAGTGTTTAGCCTGAAGACGCGAGTAAATATTTACCCATCCTAGTCTTCGCATTTCTTCGTGTCCTTCGTGACCTTCTGTTCAAAAAAAGATTGGAACAGAAGGTCACAAAGGACACGAAGATTGGCTATAAAGTTTCCCCACAACCATCTTGTGACACGGGAGTCAACAATTCGCTGTCTCCTTTAATTCGCTGCCGAATCCCCCTCGTGATACCCCACGGGAACCACCCCTTGCCGATCAACCGGCACATCGGCAAACGGTTCCACAAACGGGTCCTGGGTTGAGGCCTGCGGTAGCAGCGGCAGGATCTGCGAGTTGTATTTCTGGACGAGTTCCAGATTGGATTGCGGGACCGACTTCAACTGCAGCATGAACTCCAGCATGGCAATCATGCGGGCCAGTCGCTGGACTCGCTCCTCGCGCTGCTGCACGAAGGCTTCCGTCATTTGTGAGCGGGGCCGCTGATCATCTCGATCAAGAATCGCGACGACCTGCGAGATTTCTTTCCGGCAGCGCTGTTCGATGTCCTTCAAATCGTGCTTCATGGTGAGCCGTTGCTTGACGACGGCGCAACTGAGGCAACGAATGAACGAGGCCAGTTGTGCACTGGTCCAACCTTCCTGCAGGGCCGGTTTGGCCAGGTCGAGATTGGCGTCCCAGACTTGCCCTTGGCGCACCGGATCGCACAGTTCGCGATACCGGCCGCGAAATTCGGTAATCAGCATTTTTGCCGGCAGCATGGTGTCGAGCTGCGGTTGTTCGAACGGAGTGAATTCCGGGACCTGACCTTCGGGCAGCCGGGCAATCAACCGCAAGAACTGCTGCATTTCCTCGTCGGTCAGCGGTTCGGCGGCCGATTTGAGCGGCTTCGCCGGCACGGCCAGTTTCGTCGATGAAGCATCGCCGCAACCGCCCATAACAACCAGTCCGCACACCACAAATGCCATCATCCATCGCGCAGCCATCAGGCACCTCCATTTGCCAGGACAGCCCACCTTCCTGGCGGGCCGAGTTCAACGTCGGCAGATTCCTTCAATTCGCCAAACAGGTCAAGGTGAATCGCACTCGCCTTCCGGTTGCAAACAGCCCGAATTCTGGCGAATTCGGCTACGAGACGGGCGTCCGCTTCCCGCCTTCCACCCAGCGTAAGAGCAACGGCAGCAAGCACAGATTGCCGATCAATCCGCCGCACAGGACGGCGCTGGCCATGATTCCGAAGTAAATCACCGGGATAAAATGCGATTCGGTCAGCACGAGAAATCCCGCAGCTACCGCGAAATTCGTCAGGAGCACGACTCGGCCTGCTTCTCGATGAGCCTCGTGAAGAGCTTCCGGCACCTCCAGTCCCCGCGAGCGAGCCTGCTGATAACGGGACAAGTAATGGATGCTCGAGGCAACCATCAATCCCAGCGACAGGGTGGCAACCATCGCCGAGGCAATGTTAACCGGGTACCCAATCCAGCCCATCGTGCCGAGGACCAGGATCGTCGAAACAGCATTCGGGACCAGGCAAATCAATCCGAATGAGATTTTTCGATAGACGCAGCCCACGACGAGAAAAATCGCTGCCGCGGCCAATCCGAAGCTGATCCATTGATCGCACAACAGGTTTTCGATCAAGAGCGTCAGTACCGCAAAGATCCCGGTCGCTTCCGCTTCAGGGAAATGCTTGCGGGAGATCTCCGTGGTACGGCGAATGATCTCGAGTTTCACGGGGCTCGATTGCCGCTCCAACGAGCGTAGGATGAGTCGCATTCGTTTTTCTTCGGCGTTATAGAGCGTGCTGACATATTCCGCCTGCAGTTTGTCGAGCAGCCACAAGCGACGCGATAATTCGGACGTAAAAAATGTTCGCGGGACGATCGCTTCACCGTCGGCC
>JAQGHS010000146.1 GCA_028291605.1 Planctomycetaceae bacterium
GATTGAACCGGCCTTCGCTGAACAGCCCTGACACAGCCAGATTCGTACCGCTGGTGAGTGCCGACCGGACGAAAAATTCCTTGAAGGCGACGTCCAGGTTGACACCGAGGTTGCGCACGGCGGAACGTTTCAGTTCCGCAATTCGCACTTTCAGCATAACTTGCTTCTCACCTGGAACTGTCATCATATTCACGATGTTCGCTTGCGGCAGCGTCGAGGCATCCGGGAACGGATCGCTCGCCTGACCGTTCTGAACCAATTGCGTCGCACCACCAAGCACCGCGGCCGCGTTCTTGCGCAGCACGGCCATGATCTGCACAGCCTCCTGCTCATCGCGAGCCTGGCCACGAACGATCAACTTATCGGCCACCGGAAAGAGCTGAATTTTGCTGTTCGGAAACAGCTCATTGATCATTGTCTGCAGCTCGCCATATTCCATTCGGCGACGGTCATCAACCGCATCATCTTTGGAAACCGAGACCAGCAAACTCAGCGTTGTGGACTGCTGGACGTTGCCCAGCCACAAGGTCACGGTCGTGCTGCCGGTCTGCTTGCCGATGACTTCAATTTCTCGCGAACCGAAGGCCACGACTTCCACGACTTCCGGATCGGCCATGGCCACGCGGAAGACGTCTTGTTTCATACGAATGATTTTGGACCGGCGCAAACCCACCTTCAACTCGACTTCAGATTCCAGAATCTCCTCAACGAATTGAGAGACCTTGTTCTGAGTCGGGTTGTCCTGCGCCTGACTGAAGGATGGAGTTCCCATCAGCGCGAAGGCAGCCAAAGGTATGATCCACTGGCGCTGTCCGCGCTCAGCGAGGTGTCGTAACAGACTGACCATGTAACCCCCTCCTTGGAACGGAACGGCAAACAGCCGTGTTTGCTTCCGTGACCACCTCATACTGCACATACAATTCCTGGCAACGGCAGCATGCGTGAACAAAACGCCAGAATGCACTCTGCTCCTACGAATCTACTGCATCACGTGTATCGGAATTTCGGGATGGTGGAATTGAACCGAACATTCCGGTATTGACACGCTGTCCATGAAATGCGGGAAATACTGCGACCCTCAAGCGATTAAGAGTCCGATAAGTAGAAACGGCGTGACGTAGTTCACGTTTTAGTCTGGGGGGCGGCGCACAATTGTGAGGCTGCCGGGTCCGCAACCAGTGCATCCGAGGTGCTCTAAGCATGAATACGACTCTCCTCTTATTATGGAGCCTGGCCAGCCTTTCGCTCCAAGACACGTCATGTGCCTGTCAAGGTGGTCCGGCCGGCATGGGACCGGGGGCCTCCGGTTACGGTTTTAGCAATCCCAATTCCGCTCCGGGCGCATCGGTCGGATTAAGCGGCCAGTTTGGGATGAGTGACGGATATGGGGACATGAACTCTCCTTGTCGCGATTGCCGTGGAGGACGTGGCGGCCGAGGTGGGGGCTACGGCGGCGGCGGCGGCGGACGCTGCAAAGATTGCTGTAAAGACAGCAAGTGCAATATGTACCAGCATTTCCCTTATCAGCCCGATAATCATGGCTACTACTACTTTCGCCCATACAATTACACGGCGGTCTGGCAGCACCAACAGTGGATTGCGACAATCGGTGGCGATCCTCGGAACCCGTATTCACACTCCGTGTTCATCCCGGTTTACGAACAGTTTGAAAACACAACCTACGAACCAGACAACAAGCCGTCCAATACTTTGCAAGTCTTGCCGCACGTTTCGAAAGAATTGCCCGACCTGGAGAAACTGCTGAAAAAGAGTGAAGAAGACATGCCCCCCGCGACCGATGCCGTTCCGGAACCGCCCGCACCCGCTGCGACGAATTCGTAGTCACGAATCGGAAGAAGCAGATGAAATTTGCAGCCCGGCTGTTATCGACAGTCGGGCTGCTGTCATTTGAGGAACAGGTAAACTTCAGTCCTTTCCGTCCCGTTTGTCGTTTCTGTCCTTGTTGATTCAAAGGACGGAAGGGACCGAAACGACCGAAAGGACATAAGCCCAAGAAAATTTCGGGATTTAGGTTGCAGACCGTTGCTGGAACCAAGCATGCTCGCCCCAGGCGCTGACACCTCCGCTACCCCTGAATCACCACCCGAATGCCAGCGTAGCCTGGACCGCTGGTTAACGGTATTCGTATGGGTCGTGGCCTATGTCTTCGTGTGCGGATTGATACTGGCCGACCCAGATTTGTGGGGCCATACCCTGTATGGCTTGCGAGCCTGGAATCAGGGCGTCTTAACGGAACGGACCGATCCCTTTTCGTACACTGCACCGCACGCGATCTGGACTAATCATGAATGGCTGACCGAATTGCAACTCGCCTGGGTGTACACGGGATTGGGGAATCCTGGCCTCTGGATGTGGCGGAATCTGTGGGTGCTGGTCGTCTTCCTGTGTGCAGCGGCGGAATTGCGGCGTCAACACGCCAACCTGGCTGCCAGCACGCTCCTGTTGTTGTACGGCGCGGAATGCATTTCTCAATTCGTGGTCTTCGCTCGCCCGCAAGTTCCCACGCTCGCCCTGTTCACATTGTTCCTGCTCATCCTGAAGCGCCATGCCGATGGTGTCAGCCGCCGGGAAATCTGGTTCTTACCGCCGGTGATGGCACTCTGGGTGAATTTACATGGCGGTTTCCTCGCCGGGGTCGGGACGGCCGGCATCTACACCTTGCTGGACATCGGGTGCCGATTAAGAAGGGGTTGGAATTGGAGCCGCGACAGCCTCAGTTTACCCCTGGTTGGACTGCTGATCCTGCTCGCGACGTTGGCGAATCCGTACGGATATCAACTTTATCTGATGTTGTGGGAGCATCTGGCCACGGAGCAATTCGTCGTCGAATGGCAACCACTCTGGGCTGCCCGGCAAGCTCCGACGTATTACGTGCCTCTCGTGCTGCTGGGACTGTCGCTGCCCTTTTCTCGACGCTGGAACCTGGGTGACGCGCTGATTCTGCTGGTGATCGGGTCACAGGCGATATCCCACATCCGACATGTGTCATTGCTGGCCGCAGCTTGCCTGATCCTGTTGCCGGGCCCTCTCTCCGATAGCTTGCCGCGACTGTTCCAGCATTTCACCGCTGTACTTGCACAACCTGGCCGTTGGTTGTTGAGAGTCTCTGCAGTCTGCGGAGCTGCAAGCATTCTGATCGTGCTGCAGATTCGGGGTACGGTCGATCTGTGGCGACACGGCCTGGCACCATGGGACGTGGGAGTCGAATCGCGCAGTCCGGTCCCGGGAATGCCCGTCCGCGCGGTCAAGGTTCTCAATAGGCTCGAACTTTCAGGCAACCTGTTGACCGACTATGGCTGGGCTCAATTCATTTTCTGGCAAGCACCCCAATTCAAACTGGCCTTTGATGGTCGCTATCGCACCGTTTACTCAAGTCAGCTCGAAGAGGAATTCCTGAGTTTCCAACGCTCCGGCCGAGTTCAACCGCAACAGACCCCAATGCTGGACAAATACCCGACCGAGATTGTGCTGTTGCCAGTCGGCGCTGGAGCGTCGACCTATCTGTCTAAGCGGAGCGATTTCGTAGAGATCTACCGCGACGAACAGGCCGTCATCTGGCTTAAACGCGAGCCACGATTTGCGAAGTTGATGCTTCGCATCCAACATCAGGCACTTTCCCCGGTTGATGCCCCCCAATGGCAGGCCTTCCCGGGCGATACGCGTCCGTAAGTCGATCGCTGGACCGCCCCCTTCATTTCTGCCTGTCCTGTATCTGCGGACCTTTGGTAAGGGACGAAAACGACAGAAGAGACGGAAAGGCCCTAAGCGCGCCAGCGTCGCAAGACTTTTTGTCTACACCTGCGTCCCGCCAGCTCATCTCACTTGGCACAGAAGATGCGATGCAAGCCCTTACCGGCCAAGGATGTTTGCGCCGGTTCTGTGGACATCCGGAATCGCCAGAAGAGGGCCAAACGTGCGCTACCAGTTTCGGTCGGGCAAGCTGAACAAACGCAAGAACTCGAAGCGTCATCGCGGGGCCGTATTCATTGAATACCTGCTCTTAGTCACGTTAGTTGGCTTCGGTGTGATCGTGGGCCTGGCAGCGCTCCGTGGTGCACTGGTGAACGAACTTCTCGATCTTGCCAACGCGATCAACGCCATCAACACCTAATTTTCCAGTGTCATCGCTCCAGGATAGTTCAGTCGATTCACGACTTCCGCTGACGACCTTGGTTGCCAAATGCGCTAACCAATCGACGCGAGTGTTTCCAGTTGTTAACACTCCCTGATTGTTCGTTCTTGCCTTGATGGTCTCTTCATGCGAAGTTTTTCCACCCGTCCCCATCAACGCCTGCGTCGTTCGACGACCCTTTGGCGTTCGTCTCGGCGGAAGGGTGTGGAGTACCTCGAGTTAATTCTGGTGATGCCCATCCTGTTCATCGCCACCATCGCCATCTTTGAATTCGGCGTCTTGCTGCTGTACGAAGAGACCGTGACGTCAGCCACCGTAGAGGGTGCTCGCGAAGCGGCAAAGACGACAGACGACACCGCGGTTGCCGCCATTATCCAGCAGTTTCTCGCCATCAATAAGGTGATCTTCGATACCACGACCATCAGCAACGGGGGCGGCAGCGCTTATGTCTTGATTGAGCGTGGCCTCACGAAGGGCGAACGCGGCAATCTCAACTACGCCGCCAACGGTTCCGGCCCCAATCCCCTGAATGCCAACGAAGTCCGCGTGACCGTTTCGACCCCCTTGGTCGTCGCCAACGATCAACCAGTCCCCAACTGGCTCAGGTACTTCGGGTTGAATCTCGCGACCAGCAAGATGCGGGTCAGTAGCTTGACGCTGGCCGAGTAGTCTCTCTGGAATGACGAATGTCGAAACCAGAATGACCAAATCTGAAGGTCGATTCGTCCGGATCATTTCTAAGAATCGCTGGGCAACATCCAATTGATCATGAAAGTATGAACCACGAATCACACAAATGACACGAATGGAAATCCTGATAATTGGAGTCGAAGGAGCAGCGACTCGTCTTCCAAATTCGTGTCATTCGAGTGATTCGTGGTTCAAAAACTTCCCTTACTCGTCCTATTAGCGACAAGCTACAACTTCCAGGTTTTGATCGTCTTTCTAAGTCGGTCATTCATTCGGATTTCGTCATTCGTCATTTTCCCCCTCTGCTCCAACTCTGTATGATATTACGGATCAGTCCAATCCGATGGGTCTGGCATGGCGCGGGAGATCGCACAGTGATGCATTGTCGAGCGGTAGTTTGGTTCTTTGTCTCTGTCCTTATCTTCACAGCCTGCGGACCGACGTCTGGTGCCGAACCGCGTCCGATCGAATTCAATCGAGATGTGCGGCCGATTCTGTCTGACTTCTGTATCCAATGCCACGGCCCGGATGAGAAGCAGCGTAAGGCGGAGCTCAGGCTGGATCTCGAGTCAGGTGCCCTGGCAGATCACGACGGCCACCGGGCGGTGGTTCCGGGCAATTTGTCGGAAAGCGAACTCATTCACCGCATCACCAGCGACGACGTAAATGAGCGCATGCCGCCGACCAAATTTGCCCGGCAACTCTCCGCTGAGCAGATCGATATCCTCAAAAGATGGATTGAACAGGGAGCCGGATGGCAAAAACACTGGTCGTTAATTCCACCGCAAAAGCCTGCCTTGCCACCGGTCAAGGCGGCTGCCTGGTGTCGGACTCCCATCGATCATTTCGTCCTCGCGAGATTGGAAAAGGAAGGATTGGCCCCCGCGGCTGAAACCGACAAGGCCACCTTACTACGACGCGTGACCCTTGATCTCACCGGCCTGCCGCCGACAGCCGCTGAAGCCGAAGCATTTCTGGCAGATACCGCCGAAAACGCCTACGAAAAAGCAGTCAACCGGCTGCTCGATTCGCCACGGTTTGGTGAGCGAATGGCGACACGCTGGCTGGATGGTGCCCGGTACGCCGACACCAGTGGCTATCAAAGCGATGGCGAACGTTACATGTGGCGCTGGCGCGATTGGGTCATCGAGGCCTACAACCGCAACCTGCCTTTCGATCAGTTCACCATCGAGCAATTGGCGGGTGATCTCCTTCCGAATCCGACTTTAGATCAGCGGATTGCAACCGGCTTCAACCGCAACCATCGCGGCAACGGCGAGGGAGGTATCGTTCCCGAAGAATACGCTGCCGAATATGTCGTCGATCGCGTCGACACAACATACACCGTCTGGATGGGCCTGACGATGGGCTGCGCCCGCTGTCACGACCATAAGTTTGATGCCCTCACCCAGCGCGAGTACTACGAAACCTTCGCCCTCTTCAACAACCTGCCCGAAAAGGGGCGCGCTGCCAAGTACGGAAATTCCGAGCCCTACATCCCCGCACCGACACGCGCTCAGCAGCAACAGATCAAGCAGTTGGAGGAAGCTCTCGCAGCGGCCACTGAGGACTGGAAAAAAGCTCAGCCCGAACTTGATGCTGCCATCTTCGCCTGGGAACCTTCGGCTCAACAGGTGCCCCCGACTGCCGGTG
>JAQGHS010000169.1 GCA_028291605.1 Planctomycetaceae bacterium
AACATCTCGATCCGCGTCGGCGAGAACGAAGTCCTGTGCAGCCCCACGATGATCTGCAAGGGCTTCATGAAGCCCGAAGACATCTGTGCGGTTGACCTCTACGGCAACCAGATCGCCGGCACCCGCAAGCGGACCAGCGAAGTCTTGTTGCACCTCGCTATTATGCGAGCCCGGCCCGAAGTCAAAGCGGTCGTCCATTGCCATCCGCCCCACGCCACCGCGTTCGGTGTCGCTCGTGAGCCGATCCCCCAATGCGTACTGCCTGAGGTCGAAGTGTTTCTCGGCGAGATCCCCTTCGCACCCTACGAAACTCCGGGCGGACAAGAGTTTGCAGACACCGTACTGCCGTTCTTGAAGCCCGGGACGAACGCCATGATTTTAACGAATCACGGTACGGTCAGTTTCGGTCCTGATTTGGAACAAGCCTACTGGAAAACTGAGATCGTCGATGCCTACTGCCGCATCCTGATCTTGTCACGCCAACTTGGTGGCATCACCTATCTGGATGAACGCAAGAGCCGCGAGTTGCTCGATCTGAAGAAGAAGCTGGGCTTCGACGATCCCCGCTTCCATGAAGAGAGTTGCGACCTGTGCGGCAACAGTGCCTTCCGCGACGGTTATAAAGAAGAGCTGCCTCAACCGCGGGCATTTGATGCGCCGCCGGTTTATCCTGGATACCTGCAAACACCAACCTATGGTGCTTCAAGCAAGGTGCCCGCAGCGGCCCCGATTGCTGGGCTCGATCAAGAAGCGTTGGTGAAGGCGATTACCGCACAAGTGCTGGCGGCTTTGGGACAGAAGTAAATCGACCGTAGCCCGACTCTCTGAGTCGCGTTGCCTCCTCGTTCAATTACCCGACTCAGAGAGTCGGGCTACAGATATTAGTCGTTGTAAATACGGATGACATCATGCAAGTAAGCATCATCGGTGGTGGCGGTCTCGTGGGTTCGTGTGCGGCATTTGCTCTGCAATGCGGTAAGATCGTCCGCGGGATCGATCTGATCGACGTCAACGCAGAACTCGTCGGCGGCCAGGCCCTCGACTTATTGCACGGGGGCTGCCTGACTGCCGACCAGCAGATTCGGTCTGGCGACACGTCGCTGGTCAAGCAGAGCGACATTATCGTGATTACTGCGGGGCTGCGTCGCAAGCCCGAAGAAAGCCGCCTGGACCTGATCAATCGCAACGTCCAACTGTTCCGCGGCATTCTCGCTGACATCAAGAAGGTTGGCACCAAGCCAGGAGCCATCGTCTTCGTTGTCTCCAACCCGGTCGACGTGCTGACCTATTTGGCAATTAAAGAATTGGGCCTGCCCCCCGCTCAGGTAATCGGTTTGGGGACCGTGCTCGATACCAGCCGCTTGCGAAGCCTGATGGCAGAAAAGCTGCAGGTTCCGCCGAGCCAGGTCTCGACCTTGATCCTGGGCGAACATGGCGACAGCATGGTTCCGATCTGGTCGGCGGCACAAATTGCCGGACTGCCCCTTGAGAAATGGCCGGGCTATTCGACCACGCTCGTTCAAGAGGTCGAAAAACGGACGCGTGGTAGTGGTGCCGAAGTGATTAAGAAAAAGGGCGGCGCCGGCTTCGCAGTGGGCCTGTCGATCACCGATGTCATCAACAGTATCGCTCTGGATCAACGACGTATTTTGCCGGTCTCGTCGCTCGTGAACGGTGTGTATGGCATGCGTGATGTCGCCATCTCGGTGCCGACTGTCGTCGGACGGGCTGGTGTGTTGAGTCAGATTGAAATCGATCTGTGGCCCAAGGAGAAGACGGGGCTCACAAACTCGGCGCGGGTTCTGCGAGAGACAATTGAGAAGGTCCTTTAACGCAAACGATCTCGCCCTGACTAAATCAGCCGGCACGGGCTAGCGTCCGTTTCATTGGGAAAATCGAGTCGAATATTGCCCGAACCGTGGGCTAGCGCCCAGCGGCTGATTGGCCGATAGATTCGCCTGCCGAAACCTTTTTTGCGGCCGCTGGAGCAAACTGTGCAGAAGTCGCTCGATGTCAAACTGGCTGAGATTCATGCAGACCCCAGCGGGTCTAAGGCGTTCATCATTGCGGACGCCAAGGATGCTGACATGGCGTTCGGCATGGGTTCCGCAGGTGTCTCGCCCGAGCGACATGACGGTGAAGTCCGCTTCAAGACTCTGGCCGAATACCGACAGCAGATTCGCGAGATCGTGCAGCAGGGTGTTGTCGACATCATGCTGATGTCGGCACACACGAATGATCTGCTGACGATTCAGGAACGGATTTTCGACAAGTCACACATCACGCCTGCCGCCCGAGCCAATGATACCACCGACGTCCACATTGCCCGCGGTGGCCGGACGTATCAAGCGCCGGCCATGCCTTTCCGTTCTGCCGCGCTGGATCACATTCAATGCGGTCATCTCGACTGTGAGACCGGCGAACGTCATCTGGGTGCCAACCTGGGACTCTATTCGGTCACGTTCAACAACGACCCGGAACGTGATTTAGAAGTGCTGCGACAGTTCAAGCTCTTTCGCGAAGAGGCCGAGCGTAAACAGTTCCGGTATTTCCTGGAAGTCTTCGATCCCAATGTCGCGAATGCCGTTGAGCCGGAATTGCTCGGAGCCTTTATTAATGATCTTGTCGCCCGATCGCTGGCCGGTGTGGCCCGTGCCGGTCGGCCTGCGTTCTTAAAGATCGTGTATCACGGTCCCAAGGCCATGGAAGAACTGGTCCGCTATGATCCGCACCTGGTCGTCGGGATCTTAGGTGGTTCGGCCGGAACGACGCTTGACGCCTTTCAACTGATTCACCAGGCCCAGAAGTACGGAGCTCGCGTGGCTCTGTTCGGGCGCAAAATTAATCAAGCCGAGAATCAGCTCGCCTTCATCGAGTTCCTGCGATTGATTACCGACGGAGTGGTGTCGCCTGAAGAGGCCGTGCGAGCTTATCACGCCGTGCTGGAAAAACTGGGACTGCGCCCCCATCGGACTCTCGACGAAGACTTGACTCTGAAGACAGGAGTGATGAGCTATGGCGGTAGCGGTAAGACGATCAGCGCACCGCCGCCGCAACCAAAGCCCGCGCCTGAATCGACGGCTGCTGCTCCGGCGGCTAAACCCGCCGAGGCGCCCGCGGTGAAGGAACCGGTTGCTCCTGTGGCCGCTCCTAATCATTCTCCGTTGGCTGGTCCCAACTTCGCCAAGATGACTTCGGCTGAAAAGCTGGCGTATCACCGTGAGCGGTTGAAACGCATGTTTGGGGGTTAGTCGTTGTTCGCTCCGCGAACGTAACGCGATCGGAGTACCGACGCGAAATAGCAATCCTCGGTCTAATCAAATACAGCGTCGCAACTGCGAATGCGTTTCGATCGCGGAGCGATCAACGACTTTCATTGCATCCGTAATCTCACCAGGAGATCGTTGAGGGCTTCAGTGTTCGTCGGGTTTTCGGGCAAGGTCGTTTCGGCGTGAGCGGTTTCGAGTTCCTTTTGTAGACGAACATATTCTTCCCGATAGAATTCGACGTCGGCCTCTTTCAATGTCGACTGCTCGGGGCCGGCCAGCTTGCGGATCACGAGATTCTCAACATAGGGCAGGTGAAAGGTCTGATTCAGCCGCATAATGTTCGCTTCGACCTTCCCTGTGCGCATCAGCGTGATCCCCGTCATCAGGACTCGAAACGTGTAGAGCAACGGTTTCACTCGCCGCGGATTTTCCTTTTCGAAGAGCTTCCACTGATTTTCGGCGAAGCCCAAATAGTGATGCGCGTAATGCCGCGTGATGCAGCCTGGAGCAATCGCTTTCAGCTCCTCGTGACCGGGTGATGTCGTGACCACCAATGGCGAGAAGAGCGACTCCAGGACATTGCCGCTCTTTTTGAGCAACATATTGAAAGCGGACTTGGCGTCGTGTGTGACGAGATCCAGCTCCAGACCTTCCACGACCTGCGTCCGCTCGATCGTCTCGTGATGCACTTGCAATCCGAGCACTTTTTCTAACGGTAAAAGATGAATTCCGCGCAGATCGTAGTCGGAATCGGGGGACGGAAAACCGTATAAATGAGCGCCGCTGATCGTCATAAACAACAGCGGATAAGGCTGCTGCGAAACGCATTGCGTGATACGTGGATCCCAAGTCATGGTAAGGCGTCCTCCAGGGCACGACGGCGGGCCATCACCAGGTAGCGATTGGCCGCTTCGTAGTCAGGGTGGTCAGGCAGACTGGTCGTCTCCGCAGCGTTTTCAAATTCACGATGTAGTTGGAGTCGCCAGAGATCAATCTCGTCCCAGGTTAACTTGCCCGCCTTGATCTCCAGCAGTTGGTCGCGGTGTTGCTCGACTCGGACCGGGACTCGATGTTCTTTGAGCGTGACGATGCCCGTCAGCAAGAGCCGAATCAGATGCATCACATGCTTCCACTTGATGCGACCCTGGTTACGGATGTCGGTCTGGATCTTCTTAAACTGAGATAACACGTATCCATTAAACGTCTGGTAAACCAATCTCGACAGAAAGCATTCACGAATGTTAAGTAGTTCTTGTGCTAAAGGCGAGGCGAATTCGACCAGCGGGGTATAGAGGCACTCGATGATGTTGGGGTTCGCCTTCAAGGCCAGCGTGATGAATTTCTGCAGTTCCCAATATGCTTCATCGCTGGACTTCATCTCCAGTTGCTCAGGCACGCCGTACAGGGACCAGTGCAGATCGGCAGGAGGCAGATAGATTCCGCGCAGGTCAAGATCCGAGCCCTCGTGATCCAGACCGTAGGCTCGCGAACCGACGACGCAACGATAAATGACGCGATCGAAGAGGTTGTATTGCGACAGGATAGCGTCGGTCTCGTTGAGCCAGCCCTGTTTATAGGTGGCCAGCGGGACGATCTCGGAGCGGTTCAGGGAAGTTTCAAAGCCATCGGGAAAGCGCACGCGATAGGCATGTTCCGCATCAACGGGTTGGCTCAGGATCACGCCGACTGCGCCGCGGGGGTACGCGATCTTGCCGCTGGAGGCTGGCAAGTCGACGAGGGTTACGACTTGCGTGCCCACGGAAAGAACGAACGGGGGATTTGTAGCGTCGTTCATGGGCGTGCTTTTCTGCTTTCGCCGCTAAATAAATTGAGTCGGTGAGCCGGGCGGCGTAAGCCCCCGGATTCTTCAGGGCCATGTCTGAAACACGGAGACAGAGAGAAAACAGAGATACGATGATTCCTCTGTTTTCTGTGAGTCTCTATGTTTCCAAATCTG
>JAQGHS010000180.1 GCA_028291605.1 Planctomycetaceae bacterium
TAAGAAAAACTTCTTCACTTTCGGCGAAGTGCTGGACGACAGGCCTGAGGAAGATATCGCTCGCTTCATTGGGCGCAGCACATCTGATGGAAACGAGGCCGTAGGTGTGGACGCCGCCTTGGACTATCCGCTCTTCAATATCTTGAAACCGGTCGCGAAAGGATTGGCCGCTCCCAGTGTGTTAGTGGACATGTTCCATAAACGGAAAGAAATAGAAAAGAACATTCTGAGCTCACATGGAGACGCCACTCGATTTTTTGTGACGTTCCTTGACAACCACGACATGAAGGAACGCATTCGATTTGAGCAGCCCGGAGCGTCGCATCGTTTCGACGATCAAGTCACCCTGGGACTCGCAAGCCTGTTCGCTCTTCCGGGCATCCCATGCGTCTATTACGGCACGGAGCAGGCGTTGCACGGGGCCGGTAGTGATCCGGCCGTACGCGAAGCACTGTGGAACAACGGCGGACCGGGAGGCCCTGGTTTCAATACTGGTGCCACCTATTATCAGGCAATCGCCAAGATCACTGCCGTTCGTAATTCGCGGCCATCGATGCGATACGGTCGATTTTATTTCCGCCCCGTGTCCGGGGATGGGATCAACTTCGGCATTTCGCCATTCAACGCAGGCGTGCTGGCCTTTTCTCGTATCCTCAATGACGAGGAAACCATTGTGGTGGCAAATACGAGCGCGTCAGCAAACCAATCTCTCGACGTGATTGTGGATACTGAACTGAGTAAGCCCGGCGATCAATACCATCTGCTGTACAGCAATCAGGCGACTCCGACCGTTCCAGGAGCCGCCCGACTGACCGGGCAGGTAACAGTTCACGAAACAGATGGCTCAATCGGAACCGGTCCACTGCACGTAGTTCGCGTCATTCTGAAACCGATGGAAGTTCAAATCCTGTCGCGATAGAAGCGACCATCTCGGGGGATATACGGAGTCGGGTCTCATTGATTGGAATCAAAGAGACTCGACTCCTTTGCGGGCGACGCTTCACTCACACCGGGGGAACCACTGGGATAAGCCCAGTGGCGGAAAGTCACCGCGCTTCATTCGACGGGTGGGCCGGGTTCTCTGAATCTTCTCGCTAACGATTATCGAACTCGTCATTTCTTATGTACAAATATGGTTTGAACCACTTCGCTACTGAGGCCGTCGGCGTCGATTAGCGTGATGGTCAATGTTCGCGAGGGAACCTTCAATCCCTTCCCGGCGCTGGAGAATCTGAGCGAACGCAGAAAATCCTGGACCTGGCTCGCGGTCACATTCGGTTGTAACTCAATCTGGAACGTGAGGAATCCATTGGCGACGTGCGGTACCGGAGCGGTGCCGATGGAACTTAATGGATTTCCGCCAATGGTGTCGGCCGGCTTCTTGCCCTGAACGCCCACAAAGCTGAGTTTCGCCTGCAACGTGCCGCCGCCCAGGTTGTCACCGCTCACGGTGATTTGCGGGAGCACAACGGTATGCTGAGGGTGCTTTCTGTTGTGCACCCAGGTGACCGCAGGTCCGCCCAGCTGGAGCTCGGGAGCGCCAGGCTCACCGATAGGAGTGACGTTGATGGTAAAGGTTTGAGTCGCGCTGGTATCGGTCCCGCCGCCGTCATCATGCACTCGAACGGAAATAATGGCCGAGCCGTTGGTGTCGGGAACCGGAGTAAAGTTCAGGATGCCATCCGCGTCAATCGTCGGCAGGACGCTGAAGAGTGCGTCATTGTCGGTCGTGACCAGGAAGTCGATCGCCTGGTCGATATCTCCGGCGCCGGCACTAATGGCCGTCGCCCAGGGGATAATGGTCGTCTCGCCCGAGTCTTCCGGAACGTTCACATCAGGTCCCTTCGTGAAGCTGGGAACGTGATTGACGACGGGGACGAGATGCGGGGAGAGCGACGGCTGCCAGGTCACGCCGCTCAACAGGCAGCGTTCTTCGAGTCGTTCGATTTCGACGAGCCGCGAACGGCACCGTCTCGATTGACGTGAATGACTGGAAAACGCTGCCAATAACCAACCCAGATTCCGCATGACTCGTGACTCCGCAATCGGATTTGAAAAATTGGTCCGACGCTGCACGTCGACCATTACCGATCAGCGGAGGAAAAAGAGTTGGATCGCCCGCGAAATGAGATAATGTCCAAACCAAGCCCTCGTTCACACTACGAACGCGTTAGACCTGGCGGAAGGTGGTAATCATCGAATTCGTTTTTTTTGTGCACTTAAGACAGATAATCCTGCAGGTCATGATGTGAGTCAAACGCCAGCCATACCCCCCAGGGCTGACAAGATCCAAGTGCTGCCGATTGATTCCCGCAGGCGATATAGACTTTTCATATTACCTTTGTGTAATATGAAAAAGTTGGATACTGGTATGCAAAACTTGAAACGCGGTGCATCGTATTAGACGCGACTTCTTTTTTAGCGCGGTGACCACGCAACGGTGGGGTGAACGCAACGTCAAGTAGACTTCGAAGCCTTCGCCAACGCGGATTTGCCGAGTCTGCAGGCGGATGATGGCGTCGATGAATCTGGCGAATCTCAAGCAAGTCTGATGGATTTCGGCACTGAGGCGAAATCGGGCAGCGACGAAAGTTGTGCGACCAGGCGAGTGTTCTTTCCGAAATCTCGGAAGTACGGCCAGTTCTTTAAAATCACTAACGCAATCGGGAATTGATCTCGTCACGAGTCCAAAGTCGATCAAACGACTGAGGCCTTAAGGCGCGTGCGTGCACAGTTCCAACGCGGATTTCATGCTCAGAGACAGCGGACAGTGGCTGCCTCCCAGGGCCGATTCGTGTTGGATCCGTGACCACGCGGGGCATTGATTTCCCGGTGTTTTATCGGAGTTCTCAATTCTGTTCGAATTCTCGAAGAACGGCCGGCAAAGTGTTCCGCGTTGCGGAACGGCAGGCCGTGGTGGTCTTATCTCATACTTCAGGCAGGAGAGTTTTTCATGCTCAAGCGAAACTTTCATGTGCAGGCGAAATGGAATGACGGGACGCAGCGTAAGGGATTCACTCTGATTGAGTTGCTGGTGGTGATCGCGATCATCGCAGTGCTGATTGCGTTGTTGCTGCCCGCGGTGCAACAGGCCCGCGAAGCCGCTCGTCGATCACAGTGTAAGAACAACCTGAAGCAGCAGGGCATCGCCCTGCACGGTTTTCATGACACTTTCAATCGCTTCCCCGCCGGCTGTAATCCTGACATGGACCCGTGGAAATCTCCCGGATCTGCAGACGCCCACTACGGCAGCAACTGGAAGATCTGGACGTTGCCGTACATCGATCAGGCGAACGTCTACAACAAATGGCAGTTCAACGGGCAAAGCGGTTACAGCAACGCCAACAATTTTGCGCTGCTGAGCGGTATCATGCTCAGCGTCCACCGGTGCCCTTCGTCAATTCTCCCTGATTTTTCGACCCGGCCGCACAGAAACATGTATACGTGCTACACTGCTATCGCCGGATCGGCGACTGATGTCGGCGCGTTTGCCACTGCCGGCGGCGGTCTGTGCAGTGACCATGGCATCATGGGCGCCAGAAGTCTGACCAAGATCAAGGACATCACTGACGGTACCACCAACACCATTCTGGTCGGCGAACAAAGCAACGAGCTTCGCGACGCAAATAACAAGATTCTCCTGGGGGCCACGTACGGTGGAAGTGTGGGAATCTCGGTCACCGCGATGGGCCCCGACGCCGTCTCCGAGGGCTGCCAAATGACCACCAACAGCTCTGAACTTTATAACATCACCACGGTTCGCTATCCGATCAATCAGATCGGGATGACGGTCGGTGCCGGTGGGTGTAATGACAATGTCGGCAACAACATTCCGCTCAGCTCGCTGCACACCGGCGGCGCTCACTTCCTCATGGCGGATGGTTCCGTGCGTTTTTTGAGCAACAACATGAATTTGCAAACGCTGTCCTATGCAGCAGCTCGCGACGATAGCCAGGTCATTACCCTTGATTGAGCAAGGTCGCCGCGGTGAGTTTGCGCAGCAGAGAACGTTTTCACTCCACGTTTACGCGGTCGAAAGCGTTGGAGAGTATGAGGGTGCGCGAGTAACAGAGTCAGAGATCGGCCCGATTTCGATTGGACTTTTCGTTACACTCATACCCTCACACTCTGGTACGCTCATTCTTGCAGTCTGCGCCAACCTTTTTCTAAACGCCATAACCCACTGAGGATCGTAGCACGGGCCTTGGAGCACGCCTGCCAGGGCTCGTGTTTTGTCATTTCAATTCCTGTCATCTCAGCAGAGGTAAAGCATTGTGATGGATCGATTCCGCCTGGCCGTTTGTATTGGCCTGATGATCTTCTGGAATGCGGGCTGTACTCCCGAGCGCGAGCCGCCGGCAGAAGCCTCCAAAGTCAAGGGAACCGTCAGTCTCGACGGCAAGCCGGTACCCACTGGCGAGGTGCACTTTGTGCAGATCGGCGTCCCTCCGGCGGTTCTCAACATCAAGGACGGCTCCTTTGAGGGAGACGCTCCCACGGGTGACAATCAGGTCGAAATCTTCATCTACGTGGAGGGACCACCGAATCCCAGATATCCGGAGACGCCTACGAAGACCAACGTCTCGCCAGAGAAGTATTGGGGACCGAAAACCGCCCTGAAGGCAGACGTGAGTCCCACCGAACCCAATGAGTTCAAATTCGAGATGTCTTCTAAGGAAAGCCGGAGTGTGCCTGACGCTGGCGTCACGAAACGCAAGTAGGAGAATCGTAAATGCGTCTGAAAAGAATCGGCCCGGTTGCGAACGCCTTCTTCCTGATCCTCTTCACGGCCCATTTAGGCCATAGCGGTGAAGACAAGACTGACGAGCGCTGGGTCGATGTCTCGTCCCCGACCGTCCGAAAACTGACCGATGCCGGTCAAAAAACGGCCTGGCCGGGCGAGACTGCAGGAGTGACCGTCGATCCGGCGTCGGGCGATGTTTATCTGATCGTGACCGGTCTAGGGGTCTGGAAATCGACCGACATCGGAAAGACGTTTGCCCGAGTAGACGGCGGTAAAGTCGGTGGTCGCTGCGAAACATCGTTTGCCCTGAATGCCGACAGTGGCGGCAAGCGGCTCGCCTGCTTCATGCTCGATGGCAAGTGTGCCTGGTCGGGTGATTCCGGCCAGACGTGGACCCCCTTCACCGATGTCGGCCGCAACTGGGACTATGCAGCCGTCGATTGGTCAGCGGACGGGGTGAAAACCATTTTCGCCGCACTGCACGAGTCTGGCGGCAAGGTGATGTTCAGCGCTGATGGCGGCCAGACCTGGAGCAAATTGTTCGAAGACGCCGAATTCGACAAGACGGGCGGCCTGGGTATCTTCGACGCCAAGACGCTGGTCTATACCCAAAAGGGCAAAGGCATCCAGCGCTCGACCGACGGCGGCCAGACCTGGACCAAAACGGCGGACCGCGAACCGCTGGGCCGCCTCGTCAACATTTATAAGGGCAAAGCCTATTGGCTGACGAAGGAAGGCTTGCTGGTCAGTACCGACAAAGGCGCGACCTGGAAAGTTCAGGGACAAGCAGTCGAGGCATCGATTGGCCCATACTTCGACCCCAAGGATGAGAAGCGAATCGTCGTCGCAGGCGCCAAAGGGATCTTTCAAACAGACGATAGCGGCGAGTCCTGGAAGCTCGTGAGCCGGCTCCCGATGGGCTTCGAAAAACTCCCCAAGGCCGGTTGGTTTACCAACGTCGCCTGGGATCCCGTCCACAATGTGTTCTACGCGTCCCACATGGGTAAACCGACCTATCGACTCGGTGGGGTGAAATGAGCTGCGGTTGCATCGCGAGTTCTGCGAGTATCCCGGAGAAAAATGCTTCACGGGGTGGCCTGCCCGGGCATCGTCCGACGCGACGACATTCCCAGGACGTCTCGCGACGCAAAACGAGTGGTCTCACTTTGACCGTGAAGGCAGGGGCCAACAATTTGGAAGTCGATATGGTAGATTAAGCCCGAGCATATCGCTCCAGGATTCTGCGGCTCGCGGTCATCACATGTCACGTCAATTCAATTCGACAATGTTCTGGAGACAGTATGTCCCGGGATTAATGCTCGCCATCAGCCTGGCCAGTTGCCGTCCCGCGCCCGCCATTGTCGAACCGGCACCGTCATCTCCAGCAGTGGTCAAACTTGCCTTTGCAACGCCGGCCGTACCCCAACCCGTCAGCGCCCCAACCGTTCCGCGAGCGGCCCGTTCCGATGATTGGTTTGAAGATGTCACCCCCACGACCGGAGTCAACTTCACGTATCGCACCGGGCGTGAAACCCTGACATACTCCATGGTCGAATCGTTCGGCGGGGGCGTGGCCCTGTTTGATTTTGACAACGATGGTGACACCGACGTGTTGGTGACCGGTGGGGGGCAGATCTCCCAGGCCTTTGAAATTCGGGGCCGTGCGCCGGGACTGTTTCGCAATGATGGCAATTGGAATTTCGTCGACGTCACCGCGGAGGCCGGTTTGAGCCAGGCCAACGATTATTCCCATGGAATCACCGTGGGAGATTTCAACGCCGATGGGTTTTCGGACCTCTATTTCACCTGTTATGGTCATAGCCATCTCTATCAAAATGATGGTGCCGGTTGGTTCCACGAAGTCACGGTCGAAGCGAAACTCGAGCTTGATGGCTGGAGAACGGCGGCGACGTGGGCTGACGTCGATCGCGACGGCTGGCCCGATCTGTATGTGTGCGGATACGTGGAGTGGCAACCGGACCCCAAGCGTTTTTGTGGTGATGCGAAGCAGCAGATCCGCGACGTCTGCATGCCGCGCGACCTGCCGGCGACGTCCGATCGGCTGTTTCGCAATCGAGGTGACGGGACCTTTCAAGATATCTCCGCGACAGCCGGCCTGCGGTCCGGCGGCAAGGGACTGGGGGTCGTCGCCGCCGACATCGATCGCAATGGCTGGATCGATTTCTACGTCGCCAATGACGTCGAAGACAACTTCCTCTATCTCGGCGGGCCCGGCGGCAAGCTGGAAGAAGTGGGTGCCCATCGCGGAGTCTCCGGGAACGAATATGGTATTCCCGAAGGGAGCATGGGGGTCGATTTCGCCGACGTCAACGGTGACGGTTTCGGCGATTTGTTCGTGACCAACTACGAGCAAGAGGATAACTCGCTCTACCGCAACGACGGGACCGGTAATTTCAACCATGCGACGGTGGCGATGGGCCTGGGGGGCAGCAACCGTCCCTGGGTGGGTTTCGGGACGGGCTTCGTCGATTTCGATTCCGACGGCTGGCTGGATTTGTTCGTGATGAACGGCCATGTGACGTATCATGTGCGGACCAGTGCCTTCGAGCAACCCGCCCTGTTGTATCGGAACCTCTCCGGCCAGCGTCTGCAGGATATCTCTGAGCGCGGCGGGCCCTGGTTCAGCGTGCCGCACGTGGCACGCGGTGCAGCAACGGGTGATCTTGATCATGACGGCGCGCCCGATCTGGTGGTCGTCCAGCAAGACGCGCCCATAGCGATCCTGCGTAATCGAAATCCAGCGCCGCATT
>JAQGHS010000203.1 GCA_028291605.1 Planctomycetaceae bacterium
CGCTCTCCTCTTTATCCATGTCGCGGAGGAACGCGAAGTTCTTCCGCATGTTCGCGGAGACAATGAGGAACGTCACGGCAACCGCCTGGCGCACACAGGCACTGCACACAGCGCCATCGGATATAGCGGCAACCTCACAGACTCTGACACCGGTCTCGTCTACCTGCGCGCCACGGACTATGACCCTGCCACCGGACAGTTCCTCACCGTCGACCCGGCGGTCGACAGCACGCGCCAACCTCATGCGTATGTCGCGAATAACCCGCTGCAGCTGACCGACCCAACCGGTCTCGACTTCTGAGGGGACTTCGGAAACAACACGCTCGCATTCGGAGCAGGACTACTCGACGGCGCGACTGGTGGCCTGTCCTCAATGGTTCTGGGGGCGCTAGTCCCGAGCTACAACTGTCTCGTCAAGGACAATGGATGGTTCGTCGCAGGTTCAGTCGTCGGAACGATTGCGAGCATTGCTCTATCGGGTGGAGCGGGCGCTGTAGTCGCGGTGGGTCGAATGGCTGCCGGAGTCGCGGTGAAACTTGCCGTTTCGGGCGCTCGACGTCTTGTGACCGCAGGTATCGAACGAACGGTTGGCGCGGCCGTGCGGCGAGCAGCATCGGCGGTGGCGAGTAGAACATCTCGAGAAGCTGCTATCACGATCAATTTCTCGACCGCTGGCAGGACAGCTGAAGAGGCGTCTAGCGGCATGGAGTACGCACGCCGCTCAAATCAGTACCTAACAAAGGCCGGCCCGCAACGGATCATAGGTACTTCAGGAGAATTGAGATCGGAAGCGACCGCGGCGGCCAGAGCTGAGCGGGCTTTAGGCGCGCGCGGGCAATCCGTACTCCGGGCAGGCAGGTCATGTGCCTGACACTGCGGTGACCGGAATAGCACAGCCGCCGGCCGGCTGGCTGGATATGGCGAGTCATTCAAACCAGATTGCTGGCGGTGTGTTGGCCTCCCGCGTGGGTAAGCTCCTACGTGGATTCACGGTGAATGGGACGGTGCCCTGAATGAACCAACTGATAAGTGAATTGCGCGGCTACGCCACATACCTGGGTCCTGAACTGTCGCCAACAGCAGCTGAAATCCAGATCCTTACCGCGCTGCCATCGTCGCACTCGGCAGCGCTACATCAATTAAATGGGTTTGCGTTCTATGCCGGAGCGTTCCGCATCTTTGGACTAGGTTCAGACAACCTTCTTAACCTGACGTCATGGAATGAGAGTTCGACCTGGCGCTTCGCCTGGGACGAGCGAGTGGATCCCTATTTCGTTTTTGGCGAAACGGCTTGGGGCGACCAATATGCATACAAGTCAGTCGACGGGCGGCTCGGCTCGGAAGTCTACTTTCTAGAAAGCAATCTTCTACGTCCCACGCTAATCGCCGACACTTTCGATCAGTTCCTGGAGGAACAAGTGATGTCCAATGCCGTCCAACCTCACGACACGTTCTTGTCGGAAACGGTCGAGCGGTTCGGAGCCATCGATTTGGAGCGTCACTGGGCGCTCGCTCCTTCGCTGATAATTGGTGGTCCGGAGGATCTCGACAATGTGATCGAACTTCCCGCGCGCACGGCGATGATATTTGCAGGGGACATCGCACTTGGTCTGAGTAAGTGGCCAGAGGGAGATAGCGTCCCGCATGTGGTGCCTTGGCGCGACGTCGAAGGCCGGGATCGGCTTTCCCTGAAGTTCGAAACGCTCCGGTGATTTCAATCCGCCCGTCTCGCTTCGGGAAAGCAATCAAGAACCCTACGTAAACCTTACAAACGACGAAGGCCGGAAGTCCCGACGTGACGCATCGGTGTTGTTCTACCGCGTAGCCGAGGATTGGGATGACTTCTCAACTTACGATAAAGATGGTCGTTGACTGAACGAGGTACCCAAAGCACCGTGGTGTCTTAGATGTCATGCCTTAGAACACCGGAAACATTTGCCCACAGTTTGCCCACAATCAATATGGCCGCAGGGTGATCAAAGGCTCGATATATGACCGCGGATGCCAAGGATTTACTGGTATTTCGGGCATCAAACCTGTATTTGCCGGGCGGCAAATAGACTTCAAATCCCACCGTCTCCGCATTGAAGATGTCGGCGCGAGCTGATCAGCGGTCAGGCTGCTTTTCGATCTTACGAACGTGGCCGGATTCGTCGTAGTGAGTCCATTCGCCCGACCTCTTGCCTGCGACCCAGCGTCCCTCATCCATCAACGCGCCGTTGTCGTGCCAGCGCTGCCAGAACCCATCCTGCTCACCATTGACGAAGGAGCCCTTCTGGAGCAGTTGGCCATTTTCGCGCCACCACCTCCACGCGCCGGTGAATGTCCCGGCCTCGAACTGCCCCTCGGCCTTCTTCAGGCCGTTCTTGTACCAGTACTCACACGCGCCGCTCTTTTCGCCGCCGGAGTAGTGTTCGACTCCGCTGAGTGATCCATCAGCGAAGTAGATTCTGTGCTCGCCGTCGGTGGGTGGAGAGGTGGCGGTCGTGTCCCGAGAATACCGCCGACTACAAGTACGACCCCCTCAGCCAACTCACCGACGTGAATAACGGCACGGCCACAACCAGCTACGCAGCAACCCACGCAGGTCTCCTCACTTCGACCGCCTCAGAAAGCACGCTCGGATACAACACCGCCCAACAGCTCACCAGCCTCACGCCAGCCTTCGGGCCCGCGACCGCGTTCACGTACGACAGCAACGGATCCCGCATCAGCTCCACTGCCGCGGCGAAGGGCGCAACGCCGGCTGCGACGACGGCGTTCTCCTACAACCCCGGCGGCGACCTCGAATCCGTCGGGGTTCCCGCATTAGGCAGCACCGCCGCTAAGACCATCAGTTACACGAGCGACGGCGACGGCTTGCGCCAAAGTCGGGCCGAGGGCAGCACATCATCGCAATTCCTCTGGGCGGCCGGACTCGGCCTTCCCCTGCTACTGGACGACGACAACAAGACCTATCTTCACGGCCCCTCATCCGCGCCGATCGCACAGGTCAGCGGCGGCGGAACAATTCAGTACATCCACGGCGATCTGCTCGGATCGACCCGACTCATCACCAGCGCGGCCGGTGCAGTGGCAGGGGCCACGCAGTATGACGAATATGGCAACCGCCTGGCGCACGCAGGTAGCGCTGTCAGCGCCATGGCATACACCGGCAACCTCACTGATTCCGACACCGGACTCGTGTACCTGCGCGCCAGGGATTACGGCCCGGCCAGCGCACAGTTCATCACCGTCGACCCCGCAGTTGACAGCACCCCGCAGCCCTACACATACGTGGCGAACAATCCACTTCAGCTCACCGACCCGACCGGTCTCGAATTCTGGGGAGACTTTGGAAACAACGCACTCGCGTTCGGAGCTGGACTGCTCGATGGGGCAACGGGCGGGCTTTCGTCCATGGTTCTCGGAGCCCTAGTCCCCGGCTACAACTGCCTCATCAAAGACAACGGATGGTTCGTGGCGGGCGCCGTTGTTGGCACCATAGCGAGCATTGCGCTTTCAGGGGGCGCTGGCGCGGTCGTCGCGGTCGGGAGGGTCGCTGCTGGTCCAGCGATCAAGCTGGCGGTCTCGGGAGCCCGCCGATTGGTGACGGCTGGCATCGAGCGCTCAGTCGGCGCGGTGGTTCAGCGCAACGCGGCGCGGCTGGCTCGGCGGGGGATCGAGGATGCGTCGAAGAGTTCGCCAGTCCGGGTCGGGATTAGCCAATCCAAGTACCCGGCGCCCGCTGGCCATATTGCGGATGCTCAGCGCGCTGGTCAGCCCAACGTGGTGACAATCGATCGAGCAGGGGCGGCCACACGAAGGGCCGAGGCTATGCGAGGTAACCCAAGGCAAACGGGTTTCGATCGGGATGAGTATCCTCCCGCAATGATGTCGGAGGGTGGGAACGGTGCAAGCGTGAAGTACATCGGCCCGGGGGATAACCGAGGCGCTGGATCTACCCTTAGCCGAACTTTGAGAAGGTACCCTGATGGCACCCAACTCGAACTAGGAATTGATCCATGACAATTGGTCCGAACTTGACCAGGCTCTTAGAACTGAGCGTCGGGGCATCCGGGCTCGCGGCTCCGACATTCACTCCCGGCCTTGGTTGCCTCGGCGATGAGTTGGGAGCTCTCCTCGCAAAGTCGAACGGTTTCGTTGCTTTTGAGTCCGCGCTTCGTGTGCGCGGACAGTTCCCGGGAGAGGGCGGCCTCCATTGGTGGAATGAGGGAAACACCTGGCGGAGTAGCTTCGGGGGAATGACTGATGGTGCGTACTTCTTCGCTGAAGACATATTTGGCAATCAGTTCGGGCTTCGTGGACAAGAAGTGGTGTCATTCGACCCTGAAGTTGGCGAATCAGCGCACATAGCATCAAGCCTGGACAGCTGGGCGGAACAATTGCTAATGAATTTCGAATTGCTCACGGGGTACCCGTTGGCACACGCATGGCAGCGCGCATTCTTTCCGCTGCAACTGGGCTCCAGGCTCGTTCCAATCACACCGTTTGTTCTCGGCGGCGAATTTGCAGTGGACAATCTTCGAGTAGTTACTGATGTGGCGGGCATGCGTTCTCGCGCAGCCCTCGCAGTTCAGATTCGGGATTTACCGGATGGAACACCGATTCAGTTGGATGTGCAGCCTTAACTCGCCGCCGTCCTTCGAAGCTGTTCCTTGCTGTCGAGGAAGGCGCTCGATGTGCTGCCCACGAGTCACTGCCGAAATTTGAACTCGCACTGGACCGGTTGAGAATCCCAAATTTTTCAGTAGACAATTAGAGATCGAGCGCGGTCGTCGTCTTCTTCGTGGTTTCCATTAGGAGCGGAGCGTCTCGATCCGGCACGCTTCCGACCGGTGCAGTAACGGCTCGCCAGATATCTCCGGCGATGAACTGTCTGCCGTAGTTCCCAAACGGCCCTGTCGGATTTTTGAGGTCGACGAGTTTTTGGATCGCGGCGCTTACAGCTGGCGGCGTTTTGCCGAATCCTTCGCACATCATGGAGATCGTGATGACCTGGTCTTCGATTAGCGCGTCGACGATGTCCCGGATTACGCCTTTCGCGCTGACGTCTTGAAGGATTTGCACGTATTTAGCCTGTACAGCGAGCATTCTGTCGACTCTGCGGGCCACGTCCTCGGCGGACGATGTCACTCCCGAAGCGAAGAATGTGACCCATGGATCCCAGTTTCCCGTTGCCGAAACGCTCGCGAGGTGGTCTTGGTATTCGGTTCGTCGAGCCTCGAACCATGGCGAGACGCTAAGAAGAGGGTCCGCGATCAAGCCGTCCTTCATGAACTGGAGGACAATCATCAATCGACCAATTCGTCCGTCAGGTGCATCGAAGGCGCATGAGTACAACAGCGAGGGACAATATCTGTTGGACGAGATCCTGACAAATCCCCGGACAGCCCGACGAACGTACTCGCCCTCCAACAAAGAGTACGGTGGCGAGATTACTGAATTCCTGTTGCCCAACTCGGGCGCCCGTTTCGGGGCCCGAGGATTGATCGGATTCCTATGAAAATCGTTGAAGTCGATGGCAAACTCTTCGAACTGTCGGCGATCTCTCCGATCGGAGAAGACGGGGTCATGGTGGAAGCATGGGAGATGTCGCCGGAAGGGGGCCTCACCTTCCGCTTGCGACAACTTCCATCTGGCCAGTTGACCCTCGAACCGATTGCATCGCGAATTCCGATGCCAGCAATTGCCGCCGCGGTCGAACTGCTCGAAGTGGCTAACTGAATCCGCGGCGAACAACTTTCTCTGAGTCCCGCCCTGTGCGAAGCCACCACGCCAATCCTCCTGACGAAGCGGATCCTCGGTGAGCCCAACGGCGAGGACGTGTTCGGCCGGGACGGACAGCACACATTGGCTGGGTCGAGTTTGGCCAAATCTGGGACCACTCTGGCCGCGTCGTCGTATGGACTGCTGGCGCAGATGGCGGCCCCGCAAAGCCGGGCATGCAGGGAGAGCCTGGTTTCCCAGGGCTTGCGATTCCTGGCCGGCCCGCGGTTGGCGGCGTGCCGGGCAAGCCCGGCTATGGCGGCTCGTGGAGCAGTGATGACTGGGACATTTGGCTGGGCAACTAGTCACTTTGGCTCGGGGAGAGAGGAGTTCTGCGCAGAGCGCCGTTCTTTTGAGCCCTAGCTGTCTTGCACCACTGGCCGAAACGGAGGCTGTTCGATGTACCCGACTTCCTCAGTCACATCGACGCTATCCGCTAATGGGCCGTCGCATGCTCGACACCGATCGCAGGAATCACGCCGACCCTGAGCACGACCGCGTGTTCGCGAGGGGATAGTGTTCGAAATAGCGGGGGATAGAAAGTTAGATCCGATAAGAAAGCCCTGATCAGACGGTTCTGAGATTTGCCCACCGCGGGTTGATTGCATTATTGCCTTCGGGTAATTGCATAACTGCACAGTATGAAAAGGCTCCCGAGAAATCGGGAGCTTTTCTGTCTGGCGGCGAAGTCTGGCGGAAACAAGTACGGAGAGTACGTCGTGATCCCAGTCCTGTTAGAAATTTGGCCAACGACTCGACGGC
>JAQGHS010000204.1 GCA_028291605.1 Planctomycetaceae bacterium
TCGTCGGAGTTGGATCTGGAGTGCCACCTGGTTGTTATTCGCTGCGATCTCCCCGTGGACCGCGCTCCAGAGTGCCTCGGCTGAAGACCGTTATGCGAATCTGCCCACAGAAAAATATCTGGGCGCCGCTGAGATCGCCGCGACAGTCGAAGAAAAGAAGTTCTTCACCGAAGGCCCCGCGGCCGATGCTCAGGGCGACCTTTTTTTCACCAATGTTTATGCAAATCGAATCCTGAAGTTCACGGTCAAAGACCGCACGTTGACTGTGGCCCGCGAAAACTCGAACGCCGCGAACGGATTGGCGTTTGATCGTGAAGAAAAGTTGCTGGCCTGTGAAGGAGGCACGGAAGATCGCGGCCAGGTGACGCTACTCGATTTGCGATCTGGAAAGGTCTCAGTTCTCGCCGATAGCTTTGAAGGCAAGCCATTGGGTGCCCCGAATGACCTCTGCCTGGATGCAACTGGCCGGATCTACTTCACATCCCGCTCAGTAAATCCGGAAACAGCCAACGTCAATTCGGTATACCGGATCGATCGCCGGAGGCCACTTCCCGGGTTCGGGCCCCAGAATCCGGTGAAGTTGTCGCGTATTTTAGCCGCACCCGACATCGACATGCCGAATGGAATCGAAGTCAGCGCAGACGGCAAGTGGTTGTACCTTGTCGAATCAGATGGCCGAGCGGATCGGTCGCGGTGCATCAAACGTTACGAACTGCATGCTGACGGGACAGTCGGCAAAGGCACCGTACTGATCAACTTCTATCCGGGCCGTAGCGGAGACGGTCTGTGTCTGGATGCTGACGGCAATCTGTACATCGCCGCGGGACTCCACAAGACCCGTGGCAGCAGTGAAACACTCGACACCAAACCCGGCATCCATGTTTTCACCCCCGAAGGCAAACTGGTGGGCTATGTCGCAACGCCGGAAGACACGATCACCAATTGTGCCTTCGGTGGCCCTGATCGCCGGACGTTATTTGTGACCTGCAGTAAGTACCTCCTGCAGATTCCGGCAAAGATCGGCGGAGCCAAATAATCGGATCCTGAAAATGTGAATCAACCGAGGAAAGCGTTCAAAACACAGAGGCACCGAGAGAACAGAGAAAGCAATTTGAATCCATTCAGCGAAATGAAGCTTCCACTTGCATGGCCTTCGTAACTCTTCGTGTCCTTTGTGACCTTCTGTTAAAAAAGAGGAATTGGGAACAGAAGGTCACAAAGGACGCGAAGAAATGCGAAGAGGTAAATACTTACATTTCGTAATTTGGATCATCTCCTCTGTTTTCTCTGTGTCTCTGTATTTTCAAATCCGGTGTGATTGACGTTATTCAATCATCGTCCAAAGTTGACCGGGTGCCCTAAATGCGCGCAGGGCGTGTGTTTATTGAGCACCAAGACAAATCAATCTCGATCAGATCAATCAAGACAGACTTTGCATACCGTGGTAATTCTCAATCGAAACGTCAAAATCAAAACTGAATGCCTATTGGCACGGCAGTTGTTGTACGGTATGGCATCTGACAGCGAAGACAGGGTCGAAAATCTGGATTTCGCCAGTTGCAAAGCGGTGTTTGAGTTCGTGTCGCCCGAATGAACTCATGGCCGGCTTTGGCTGCTTGAGATGTTGTCGTTGGTGACCTCAACATTGGGCCCTTCTCGGGCTCTCGAGCAGTGATTCTCCCACCTAACTCGGGGCGCTCAGAGTTTCCGGCTGCCAAATCGACGAGGCCCGAGGGACGGTTAATAGACCATCCACCGTGTTCCGTAGGACGACGCGCGCCGTAGTTATCGGAATCATGCTGGACAAGACGCTCTCAATCATTTTGGCGGGTGGTGTTGGTTCGCGCTTGCATCCCCTGACGGCCGACCGCGCCAAGCCCGGCGTCCCCTTCGGCGGCAAGTATCGGATCATCGACTTCACGCTCAGCAATTGTCTGCATTCGGGGATGCGGCGAGTGCTGGTGCTGACCCAGTACAAGTCGCACTCCTTGCAAAAGCACTTGCGTGACGGCTGGTCGATCTTCAATCCCGAGCTTTCCGAATACATCACGATGGTTCCGCCGCAGATGCGGAAAGGCGATTCGTGGTACGTCGGCACGGCCGATGCGATTCATCAGAACCTGTATCTCCTCGAACGCAGCGGCGCCGAGAACGTTTTGATCCTGTCGGGCGATCACATCTATCGCATGGACTATCTCGCCATGCTCCAGGCCCACACCGAACGCAAGGCTGACTGCACACTGGCCTGCATGGAAGTCCCCATTGCCGACGCGGTCGGTTTCGGTGTCGTGGCGGTGGACGACGATCTGCGCATCACGCGCTTCATCGAAAAGTCGCCCACACCGACCCCCATGCCGAACGACCCGCACCACGCGCTCGCGTCGATGGGAATCTACGTCTTTTCATTGCCGTTATTGTGTGAGGCCCTGGAGGCCGATCATCGCAATCCCGATTCCTCTCACGATTTCGGCAAGGATATTCTGCCGCAACTGATCAAAACGCATCACGTGTCGGCTTACCTGTTTGGCGGTCCCACTGGACGCGTTTCCCAGGATCGTTATTGGCGAGACGTGGGGACGATCGATGCCTTCTTCGAAGCCAATATGGATTTACTCCAACCGCTGCCGCCGATCAATCTCTATCAACCGAACTGGCCCATCCGCACCTATGAACCGCAGGTGCCGCCCGCACGCATGATTCACGGCCCGACGGGCCAGCAGGGACAGCTCATGAATTCGATGCTGGCCTCAGGCGTGGTGATCGAAGGAGGCTTGGTCCGTCACTCGATCATCTCGGCCAACGCTTTTGTGGGCGAAGGGGCTGAAGTAGAAAACTCGATGTTGTTTGAAGGGGTGTCGGTTGGTGCCGGAGCCCGGCTGCGAAATTGCATCATCGACAAATACGTCAAGATCCCCCCCGGCACGCAAATCGGCCACAACCGCGAGCAGGATGCCGAGCGATTTACCGTGTCCGAACGCGGAGTCGTCGTGGTCCCGAAGAAGTATCAGTTCGCAACGTAATCAACGACAATCTTTGGTCAATTCGCAACCAGACGCTGACAGCTACGTGGCCCGCTTATAAAACGGCAGCTTCACAACTTCAGCAGCCACTCGCTGCCCGCGGATGTCAACTTCCAACTTGGTCCCAACTGTAGCGAATTCCTTGGGGACATAAGCCATCGCGATCGACTTATCCAACGTCGGCGAGGCCGTCCCCGAGGTGACATGTCCGATCTTCGCGCCCGTCGCGTCGTAGACTTCGGTCCCTTCGCGAGCGATCCGCTTGATCGCCAGTTGCAGCCCGACCCGCCGCGGCCGCGCGATGTTCGCTTTGGCCTGCACGAGCGCCTCGCGGCCGATAAACGGTCCCTTGTCGAGCTTCACCGCGAAGGCCAACCCAGCCGTGAACGGATCGGTCGCTTCGTTGAGTTCGTGACCGTACAACGGCATGGCTGCTTCCAGTCGCAATGTATCGCGACATCCCAGTCCCGCTGGCAGAACACCCTGGCTCTTACCTGCATCCAGTAGCTTGGTCGCCAGTTCCTCGGCGTGCGACGCAGGAAGCATCACTTCGAACCCATCCTCTCCGGTGTAGCCCGTGCGAGTGACGATCGCGGGCTGTCCCAGGACCTGAGTCTCGGTACCGGTGTAATAGGCCAGGTCCGCGATGGGAGCGGCAGTGAGGGGCGACAAAAGCTGGATCGCGAGCGGTCCCTGAACCGCCAGCATGAACCACGCGGCTGTCAGATCTTCAATCGTCACATCGAAACCACCGCGCTGTTGCTCCAGCCAGTCGAGAATCTTGATCCGATTCGAGGCATTCACGACCAGCAGAAAATACTGAGGAAAGCGATAGACCAGGATGTCATCCAGTACGCCCCCCTGTTCGTTGGTCACGAGCGAGTACTGAATATCACCCGGCTTCAATGTCCGTACGTCATTCGTCGTCACATGATTCAGGAAACGCTCGGCATCGGGCCCGGTGAACTTCACACGTCCCATGTGGGCGATATCAAACAGCCCTGCTGCGCGCCGCACGGCGTGATGCTCGGGCATGATGGACGTGTATTGAATCGGCATATCCCAGCCGCCGAATTCGACCATCTTGGCACCGTGAGCTTGATGCCAGACATGCAGCGGTGTAGTGAGCAGTGACATGAGGTGTTCCGTAGCGGGTGTGTTACGTGGATCAGGAAACGGGCAGGTTACCGACGGCGATCGCAGTCGCGGTCGCATAAGATCGACAATGTGAAATCGTAATCAGAATCTCCGTGATGCCAAGCTTCTGGGCGATGATTTTGGCTCCCCCGTGAATGGCAATAATCGGCGCGCCACTGGCTTGCGAGACGACCTCAATATCGCGCCAGCCGACCCCCTTGGCCCAACCGGTTCCCAGCGTTTTCATCACGGCTTCCTTGGCTGCCCAACGCCCGGCGTAGTGCTGCAGGTATTGCTTGCGATCACGGCAATACGCAGCCTCCCCTTCGGTATAGACTCGGTGAATGAAGAGCTCACCGTGCTTTTCGATCATGCGGCCAATCCGCAGTGTTTCGACGATATCCGTTCCCAGTCCCACGATCCGCATCCCAGCACCTTGTGATCTTCGGTTTGTCCTCGCCGTCGGGGATTCAGAGTGCCCCAATCATGACAATGAACGATATCGGGAATCGTTGTGAAAAGGTATCGTCACGTTGCCTGACTCGCATCTGTAGCCTGACTCTCTGAGTCGGGCATTCGTCCTTCAGAATTGGCGACTGCGGACATTCGCGTGCCGCAGAATCGCATGACAGCCAATCCAACCAAACTGCCGAGCAGAATCTCACCCGCATAAAACAACTCAGGCCACGGCTGCGGAATGTCCCCCAGCTTGCGCAGGCGGCGCTGAAGAAATGTCGACAGCCCCAGAGCCTCGCGCCGGCGCTGCCGGACTCGTTCGAATTCCGCCAGCAACTGTTTGCGAAGTTCGATTTCCTCGGGCTTGCCATTCGCGATGGGAGATTGCTCGGCCTGCTTGACGAGTCCCGCAGCGGGGTCCCGACTGAATTGCTGTCGCAGATCTAATTGATAGAACTGCCACGCCTGGTAGACGATTCCAGCCTCTCCAATTGCCAGCAGGAGCAACGCTACACAGTAGACCCACCGCGACAATTTGAGACGGCATTCACCGGCCCACCAGGCATATCCCATGCCCAGCAGCCCGCCCCAAATCAGTGGGAAGAGACCCAAAAGTTTCGCACGATCGGGCAGTTGCACGGCCAGAATTGCCGCCAATGCCGTCCCGACGATGACTCCCACAAGCCATGCCAATCGGCGCGGTGCCGGATTGTTTGCGGTAGGCGGCAGAGGAATTGGATCTGACATGCGGGTCCCGGATGCGAAGCATCCATAGTCGTTGTTCGCTCCGCGAACGAAACGCGCTCGCAGCAGCGAGTTGAAATGTGCTCTCGATCACCTCTGCTGGCGACAGCGGTAGGCTCCTGCCGAACCGCTGTTCTACCGTTGCCCGACTCTGGAGAGTCTGGATTCGGTCGGGGACGTCTAAGGCAACGCCCTAATCTGTGGGACTTTCCGCCGTGTTTCCGCGACCGCGTTTCGATCGCGGAGCGATCAACGACTATCTTTGGATGCGACTGACCACTATCCGGCGCTACCCGCCAGGCGACCGAACGACATCAGCGTAATGTCGTCATTCTGGTAGCGTCCGCTGGCATGACGTTTCACGTCCTTCAGAATCAGCTTGCCGAGTTCTGTCGGGTTGGATGTGTTCTGAGAGATGAAGTCACGCAGGTGATCTGTGCCATACAGGTCGCTCGCCGGATTCATTGCCTCGCTGACGCCATCGGTATAAATGATGACGGTTTCACCCGCTGCCAAAATCCGACGGCCGACCTCGAAAGGAATTCCTTCGACCACGCCAATTGGCATCCCCACCAGGTCCTCGTCGAACTCTTCGACGCTGCCGTCAGCTTTGCGAATCATGGGGGACATATGCCCGGCAATGCACAAGGCCATCTCGTGAGTCTCGACGTCCAGGATCACCAGGGTAAACGTGACGAAGCGGCCTTCGACTGCGTTCGCGCACATGTGGTTGTTGATCCGCTCGCAAGCCTCGCCGACATCATCCACAAACTCCAGTGTGGATTGGACAACGCTGGACAGTCGCGACATGACCAGCGACGCCGGCACACCCTTGCCGGCGACATCGCCAAATGCCAGGCAAATCTTCTTGCCGCCATCCTTGGTCGAGACACCGTAGTAGTCGCCACCGACCGCCTGAGCCGATTCGTACGATGCGAAGAACTCGTAGCCGTCGACGATCGGAAAACTTTCGGGCAGCAACGCGTGTTGCACGCTGCGTGCGATGTTCATTTCGTTGTCCTGCTTCTGCTTCTCCATGAACGAGACCAGAAGGCGGGCATTTTCATAAGTCACAGCCGCTTGACCGGCGACGGCCATCAGCAGATCGAGATCTTCGTTCTGGAACTGCTTCAGTGGATTCTGAGTATCAATGTTGATGACACCCAGTGGATCGCCATTCAATCCGAGGAGCGGGACGCACATCATCGAACGAATCGTGAAGTTCGAAATCGATTCGCTGGCGTTGAAACGTGTGTCGTTCGCGGCATCGGCCGACAGGATACCGGTCTTCTCGGTCAGCACCTTGTTCAAAATCGTGCGGCTCAACTTGACCGAGTCGTCATCTCCCGAGCGGCGATGCTTGATCGCGCGGGGAATCATCTGTGACTTGCCTTCCTCTTTCAACAAGATACAACCCCGGTCGGCCTGCGGGAAGATGCTGAACAAAGTGTCGAGAATCTTCGGCAGGATGGTCTGCAAATCGACCGTCCCGGCGAGGCTGCGTGTGATTTCCAGCACGGCCTTCAGCTTGGCTTCCGGCCGGACCTGAATTCCGCCGAACGGATTGCTGCCGACCGAACCCATGATCATGGAGGCGTCATCGGGGCCGGCCGCCACTTCTACGGCGAGACGAGTACCTGGAATGGTACCGTACTCGTCGTCAACCTTCGGTTTTCTCGGGGCCGGGGAGAGCAGATCTTCGAATCGCAACAGGATGGGACCGAGCTTGATGCGATCCTCATTCTTGAGTTCC
>JAQGHS010000208.1 GCA_028291605.1 Planctomycetaceae bacterium
CGTCGAATGTCCGATCCTGATCCTGCGACGGAATGATTAGCTGCTCGTCGTGGACGCTGCCAGCGTCCGTGTATCCTTAGGATGGGCACTCCTGCCCGTTTGAATTGGTGCTTAAATCGTAGAGACGGGCAAGAGTGCCCGTCCTACAATTAAAGTGCGTGCCCGGCTTAGTGATAAACCGGCTCAGCGAATTCTTTCAACACGTTCAAGCTGGCACTGGCCACGTCGCGGTGCAGGCTGTTTCCGTGTGCGTCCATCGTACACAGGGTCGGGAAGCCGTTGACTCGCAAGTGCCACATCGCTTCGGGAACGCCGAGTTCCAGCAGGTCGACGCCATCGACGCCGGTAATGCATTTCGCATAGTACTGGGCCGCACCGCCAATGGCATTCAAATAGACGGCACCGTGCTCTTGAAGTCCCGCGAGAGTTTTGGGCCCCATGCCGCCCTTACCAATCACCGCGCGAAGTCCGAACTTACCGATGATGTCCGCTTGATACGGTTCTTCGCGGATCGACGTCGTCGGCCCGGCACCCGTCACGGTCCATTTCCCGTCGGCGTCCTTCAGCATCACTGGGCCGCAGTGATAGATGATCTGGCCATTGAGATCGATCGGTGAATCGTGGTGCAGCAGATGGTGGTGCAGCGCGTCGCGTCCGGTATGAATCGGGCCATTGACGATGACGACGTCACCGACACGAATGGAGCGGATCTTCTCATCAGTGATGGGTGCTTCTAGAACCACTTCCTTGCCCGTGAGTTGGAATCCCTCGCCTGCAGCCAGTTCTTTGATTTCGTCCTGCTCACGGTATTGCCATTCTCGAATCTCGCCTGAGGCAGGATCTAGGACGACCCCCAGCCGTCGGAAGGCCCAGCATTCGTAGGCGACCGACACGAAAAATGATGCCGGCAAGCGGTTCAGCACACCGACTTTGCAGCCCAGCAGCGTGACCTCGCCGCCCCAACCCATCGTGCCAATCTGCATCTTGTTGGCCGTCTCGGTGACGTACTTTTCGAGCTCTGCCAGTTCAGGAACCGGATTGACGTCGTCCGCGTTGCGGAACAACTGCATTTTCGCATGCTCGTATCCGGCGGTCCGATCGCCGCCGACACATACCCCGAGGTAGCCGGCCGAACAGCCTTGTCCCTGGGCTTGATAAACAGCGTGCAGGAGACACTTGCGAATACCATCCAAATCGCGATCCGCGCGGCCGAGGCCTTCCAGTTCGCACGGAACCGAATATTGAATGTTCTTGTTCTCGCAACCGCCACCTTTCAGCACCAGCTTGATCTCGACTTCGTCTTTGCGATGCTGGTGAAAGTGAATGACGGGAGTTCCGGGGCCGAGGTTGTCGCCGCTATTTTTGCCGGTCAGCGAATCCACCGAGTTCGGTCGCAGTTTACCCGCCTTGGTGGCCCGGGCGACTTGTAGCCGAATCTCGTCTTCCAGCTTCAACTGATCGAATCCAACGGGAGTATGCACGATAAACGTCGGCATGCCAGTATCCTGGCAGATGGGCCGTTCGCTTTGGCAGGCCATATCGACGTTGATCGCAATCGTCTGCAGAGCCATTGAGGCCCGTGATAGCGGCGTTTCCCGTTCGAGAGCACTCGCCATCAATCGCCGCACATCAGACGGCAAATTGGTCGAGGTTTGAACGATCAGTTGATAGACGCTTTCGGCAAACGACATGGGAACGTCTCAATGAATTAGGTGGGTTGTGATTGCAAAGATAGTCGTTGATCACTCCGCGATCATAACGCGTTCGCAGTAGCGGCTTGAAACACCATCGACGTTCGAAGCCAATTCAAGCTCGCCATTACAAATGCGTTACGATCGCGAAGCGATCAACGACTATCTTTGAATATCATTTTATTCGTCTTCATCTTCCGCAGGCTTCGCCGCCTTCTTCCGAGCGGCTCGTTTAGGCTTCGCCGGAGTTTCCGCTTCCAGTGCGGCCGCAGCCTTTTTGAGGGATCGGTCAACCGCTTCGAGCAAGACATCCATCGCGAACGGCTTGCGCAGGTAATCATCGACCCCCAGCATTTCCGCATAGGCCTTATGACGGCCCCCTTCGTTGGCGGTGATCATGATGACGCGCGGCGGGTTTTCCATCTCTTGCTTGAGGAATTCCAGCACCGGAAATCCACCGAGCTGCGGCATCATCATGTCAGTGATCACGAGGTCCGGCGAACGGCTGACGGCCAGCTTTTTCCCTTCGACACCATTCGGAGCGACGAGCACGGTGTAACCCGCCGATTCCAGAACGCTGCGCAGCGTATTCTGAATTTCGCGGTCATCTTCAATCAGCAGAATCGTGGCGGGGGTCGTCATGACAATCTCTTTTCGTCAGCAGACGGCTAATCAGCGGGCATCCAGAGCCCAGCTCCGGGCGAGTGATCAGCCTCCATCCTAGCGTTCCGGCAGCGTTTCTCAAGCGGAAGCGACCGTGGGATGGGTCTCCAGGCCCGTCCGAGCCCGTAACAACCGTTGTAGCATACCAATTGGCCTCGCGATCTTCGCGGAGAGCACGGTTTGCTTTTTATCAAAAGCACGGGTCATCTAACTCCGGGTTTCGCAGGCTTCGCCTCCGTGGCGATTTTCAAAGGTTGCGCATCCAGGCCGAGGCTGCAGAGATGGGCCACCAGCAGATCGACGTAACCATGTGTCACCAAAACATGTTCGGCACCGGTTTCCTTGATGGCCCATAGCGTTTCGGTCCAATCGGCATGGTCGGAAAGGACGAATCCCTGGTCGACGCGATGCCGAGCGCAAGCCCCTTTGGTTGTCATCCAGCCCGAGGCAAATGCCGTCGACCGCGGACCCGCCCGCCGCATCCACCGGCCATCTCGTACTTGTGGCGGCGCCAGAATGAGCGACGCGCCCCAGTCGGTATCTTGTGGTGCATCGTCGATGCACATTGTGTTCGGCAGCGTGATACCACTGGCCCGATAATCGGCGTTGACGGTTTCTACTTTGGCGTGAGTCACTATGGGGCCCAGCGAGGCATCCAGGCCGGCCAGAACTCGTTGCGACTTCCCCGCAGCATAACAATACAGCACGCTCGCCCGGCCCCACGCCCGATTCAGCCGCCACCAGTCGGAAATTTCAGACCAGACCGTGTCCTGATCGGGCCAGGTGAAATCGGGATTGGCGAAAGTGGATTCGGTTATGAACGTGTGGCACTTCAGTGGTTCGAACGGGGCGCAGGTCGGATCGGCCGCCACTTTGAAATCACCAGAAAACACCCAGACTTCGCCCTGGTATTCCAGCCGAACCTGCGACGACCCCAACATGTGCCCAGCAGGATGCAGCGAGACCTTCACCCCCCGAAAGTCCATGACCTCGCCATATTGGACCGTATTGATCACGGAACTGGGAGTGAGTCGCGTCCGTAAGACGTGTTTGCCGCAGTCAACCGTGATGTATTCACGTGATCCAGTACGCGCGTGGTCGGCATGAGCGTGGGTAATGATCGCCCGCGAGACAGCTTTGCTGGGATCGATGAAGAATTCACCGGCTTCGCAAAACAGCCCGGCCGGCGTGAGTTTCAGTAAGGGCGAAGAAGAGATATCGAAATCCTGACCTGGGTTATGGCCAATCTAAAGTCGCGTGGTAAACACAGCGAAGCATCCAGCGCAAACTGCAATGAAAAACGATCCCGT
>JAQGHS010000244.1 GCA_028291605.1 Planctomycetaceae bacterium
AGAAGTCCAGAATGTCATTGATGACCGCCAGCAACGAGTCGGCCGACGATTGCACGATGGTAAGGTACTCGCGGACCTCGGGGGAGAGAGACGTATCGAGTGCGAGTTCGGTCATGCCGATGATGCCGTTCATCGGAGTGCGGATTTCGTGACTCATATTGGCCAGGAAATCGCTCTTGGATCGATTGGCCGCCTCCGCGACAGCCTTGGCCTGGAACATGGCGGCTTCCGCCTGTTTGCGTTCGACGATTTCACGTTCGAGAGCTTCCGGGCTGCGCATGGCCAATAGAAGTGGAGTGACGGGGATCAGGGCGAAGACAGTGGCCCAGGAGATCACGGCCGTGCACAGCTTGATGACACCCGCGAGTCGATAGGCTGGCCACCAGAAGATGATGGCTTCCATCAGATGTGTCGTTCCGCACGCCAGTATGAAGGCTCCAAACAGGAGGAAGATCATGCGGAACGGCAGATCTTTCTTGCGTACAATATAGTAAATCAGAACGCAGGGAATGGCGACGTAGGCCGACCACACTCCCAGATCGGAGATGATGTGCAACCAGCCATGTCCCGGCGACCATGAGCCGCAATTCCAGCGGGCTGGAAAGTCCGACGTGTCGAACAGGTGGGTCAGAAATTCAATCATGACATCGTGCCTTACGGTCAGGATCGGCAAAGTGGGGATGGCACCTCAATCAAGACTGGTGAGCGAGACCAGCGTGGCAAGTTTGGCCAACTAGATTTGTTAGCGCTACGAGCGAACGGACAGACCGCTTGAAGTCAGGGATAACAGTCTGCCATCAGGACCATAAACTGTGAGTTCAGCCGGCATCGACTGTGGGTATCGACATAGTGCGGGAGCCAACTGAATGACGAACTTTAGCAAAAAATAGAGACAGATCGGAAGAGTCGTGGCGACGGCCCCGGGATGTGGCCCGCTGCCAGTCGCATGGACGTCGCATCTAAGAGAGTTTCAAGACACTAAGAAAGTGTTGATATAAGACAGAAAATAAAGGATCCGGACTCTGTGATAAGGAGAACGTCAAGCTCTTCGAGTATTGTCTTGAATCTCGACGTCCCTCAGGGGATCACGCACATGCTCGCCGTAACGAACTTCGGATCACCACGTCATGCCGCGGGCAGGTTATAGGGGTTTCACTTAAGGTCTACCTAACGGCGGGCATCGGTCTCGTGGCAGATGCTGCTAGCGTCTGCGTTCCGACGCTGGCAGCGTCGGGCACGGAACGCAGACCTTAGTTTAAGACGCTCTAATTGTGATGAAAGAGGATTTGCCCATTCCAGTCACCTGTCAGGAACGCGGTGCCATCGGCACTATAGAGCAGGCATTTGACGGTGGCCCGATGTCGTTGTACGGCACCAATCCGTTTGCCCGTGACCGTATTCCAGGTGATGACCTGTCCGCCGTTCGTCCCGGCGATGAAGCGGCTGCCATCGGGGGAAAGCGCTCCGTTTCTCAAGTCGGCGAACACACCCTCGAAACGGCGGACCGACGCACCGGTCGTCATGTTCCAGATACCCGCCCCTTCATTCCGGCTGCCGGCGATAAATTCCTGATCGCTTGTGCCGAATGCCACAGTGTCGATGCTCGCGCAGTCGTTCTGGCCATCTTGTACTGGAATCGAGATTTGATGGCTGCGGAGATGCAGGCCTTGTGCCAGATCCCAGACTTGTACCTGCCCGCGAAACGTCCCGGCCAGAACGAATTGTCCGTCCGCACTGACTGCCAGGCTGCGAACGGGCTCGAGGGGCGCCGGTGCTTCCCAGGTCTCGCGGCGCACCAGCGTGCGCGCATCCCATAGTACAATCTGTCCAGCGCTCCCGGCGGTCAGCAGCGTTTGCCCATCGGGCGTAAACTGACAATCAAAGACCTGGCCAGGAATGGGGGTATCTATGAATTCAGGAGATTCCGAGTGCTCGAGATCCCACACTTCGACCTGTCCATTATATGAGCCTAGAGCCAGCAATCGCTGTTTCGCAGAATACGCGACGCAGCTAATTTCTGAGATGTGGCTCTGCATTTCGCCGATGGGAGCCGTCTGACCGAATTTCCACAACCTGATCTGCCCTGGCAACTGCACCGTCAGCACCGTGTCGTGATCGATCCTGACCGCGTCCGTCACGGGCACCGCCAACTGTTGTGAAGCCCCGGGCGGTTTGGCCAGCAGGCCTTTCATGAGTTCCGCGTCGCACAGTCCACAGGCCAGCAGGCCCAGGCAGGGAATCAGAACAATCAGGATGACTTCGGTCATCGCGCGTCCACATCGCCCCGTCGGTGGCGTGAAATCAATGTCATTCATCTGCCTAGCCGTGCCTCCCAAAGGGACCGGTCTCGGTCGAAAATCACCCCCAGCTGCGCAACTTGGCCCCGGGAAGACGCTCCAGGGTCACCAACGGGTCAAAGTATGCCAATGTGTTGGTGAAGTTGTCAACGGTACAGTAATTGTATATTGTGTGTACTGTTTTTAGGTTGAATTGAACGTCCTCAACTTGGCCTCGTACCCACGGTTGAAGGGTGCGGATTGTCCGACGGGGAGTCGGCAGGTTCTGGCCGCTGGAAGCCTGAAACTCGTGCATCCAGGGAAGTTCGATGATAAGATGGCGCGACTTCAGCCCTGCTACAGGGCGTCGTTGATATTGGGCGGAGAATGACGATGAGGTTCACCACACTGATTTCTCGCAGCAATTGGGCGGTCTGCACCGTGTCCGTGACCGTGACCGTCTGCGTGCTGTTAGCCGGTTTCATGGGATGCACTGGCCAGCCAGTTCCGGCCAATTCGGTCACCCAGGACGAATCTCAGTCAACGAGTAAACCGCAACCCGCGGGAGTGGCTTTGCCCGAGAACACCGCGGCGGGGAAGTCGCACGCGTTGCTGGTGGGATGTACCACGTATGACAGCCTGGGCCAGGAAAGTGCCCTGCGCGGCCCCGTCAATGATGTCGATCTGATGCGACAACTGTTGATCGAGCGGTTTGCTTTTCAAGACAAGAATATTCGCCGTCTGACGGAAGAAAGTGGCGCCCACGGACGGCCGTTGAAGGTGAATATTGCTCGCGAATTGGCCGGTTTGTCGGATCGTTGCCAGAGTGGCGATCGGGTGGTCATCCTGCTGTCGGGGCATGGGAGCCAGCAGCCCAATGACGATCCTGCCGACGTGAATGACCCCGAACCAGACGGCCTGGATGAGATCTTTTGCCCGGCCGACATCAAAGGTGCCAAAGATCCCGATCACCCATATGCCCTCAATGCATTCACGGATGACGAATTGCGGTCGGCCATTAAATCCATTCGAGCCAAGGGAGCGTTCGTCTGGATCATTGTTGACTCGTGCCATTCGGGCTCAGCGGTCCGCGGTAACGAGGTCTATCGGCAACTGCCTCCGGAACGGTTGGTCGGAAAAGAAGCACTCGCCAAGGCGGTTCAAAGGTCGAGTAGCCAGACGCGGGGAATCACTAAGGACGATCCAGTGATGGATGCGGTCGGGGATCAGGGTGGTCTGGTGGCGATCTATGCGGCTCAACCACATGAACCTACGTTGGAGATGATGCTGCCGCGAGGGGCTGACGATTCCGAATGGCGCGGACTGTTGACCTATACGATGGTAAAGGTCCTGACGAGTGCTGAGGCACCGCTGAGCTATCGCGAACTGGTGCAGCGAATCCATGGCGAATATGTCCAGGGCTTTGGTCGGTTGGGCCCCACGCCGTTGATTGAAGGGCTCGATCAACATCAGGAAGTATTGGGGCAGTCGGAACTATCGCAACGGTCCAAGTTGTTTTTAGCGAGAGACAAAAAACAACATCTCACGTTGAATGGGGGGCGTCTGCATGGTTTTGCCAAGGGGACGGTGTTCGCCGTCTTCCCGCCGCCGGGGGCCAAGGAGTCCAAGACGCCATTGGGATATGTGAAGAGTGATCGTGCGGAGCTCACGAGCTCGCATGTGACGGCGGTCAAATACAATGACCAGAAGGCGAACGAGAAATTACCCATTGGTGGTCGCTGCGAACCGGTGGAAATTCAATACGGAAGCTTCGCACTGAGCGTGGGATTCGAAGAGGAGGCACCTGATGAGAAGACATCGGCGACCGAGTCGATCCCCGATGTGCTCCGTCAAATTGAAAAGGATCCCACTCAGCGGATTCAGTATGTCGCCGATGTGAAGCAGGCCGACTGGATCGTCCGGCGGACAAAGCAGGGTGAATTATTCCTGGTTCCGTCGGAAGGGTGGACGAAATCACCTGGGGAAACTTACTTCGGCCCGGCACCCACCGAACATCTACAAGACTGGCTGCGCGAGCGCTTGATGCGCGTCTCACGCGTGAAGAGCCTGCTCAAGCTGTGCGACGCCTCGGAACGCCAGGGCAAAGCGGGGTGGAACGCTCTATTGGGTGCGAAAAAGGCCTGTGACATCCAGCTCAAGTTGCTGGCGAAGTCCGACGATCCTGACGAATGGAAACCGATTGATTGGACCGAGCGGAAGTGGAAACTCAACGATGGTGAACAGGTCACACTAACAATTAAGAATACGGGAAGTGGAACGATTGATTTCTCGGCCCTGTTCATCGACAGCAAGTCGGGGATCACGCAATTGTTTCCCCCGCCCGGCGTGGTCGCGGATAATCGGCTGGAACCGGGGCAGAGCTATTCTGTAGGTCCCCTGGAAGTCGAAGCGTCAACTCTGGGCCTGGAACATTTAATGGTCATCGCCGCCAAGGCCGAGGGGCAGCCGATGGACTTCACGTGGCTGGGACAGGATGCCCTGGAAGCCGCCCCTGCGGGGACGCGAGCGGGTTTGCCCGGCGAGAGCAAAGATCCTCTCGGCGACCTGTTTCGCCAGGCCATGAGTTCCAAGCAAACCGTCCGCGGCATGCGCGTGGCGGATACGGAAAGTACGTGTCTGCGAGCGATCTCGTGGCAGACCGTTAAGGAATAGTTGCCGTTGGCAAGTTGTGTGGTATCACCCAGTCGGACGGTTCAAACTCAATGTCTCTTGTTTTTGCTCCGTGTTCTCCGTGTTCTCCGTGGTGCAATGAATTAGCTTATTCACCATGAAGACATGGAGAACACGGAGAGGACATTCCGAGTTAGGAATTTAAGTGAACAGATCCGTGATTGGCTGGCCATCGGCGATTGCATAGGGGCGGCCTACCGCGTCATGAATGTGTGTCTGCGGATCGAGGCCCAGGGCCCAGAAGAGTGTGGCCGCCATGTCGCCGGGAGTGTGTGGCAGGCCGCGCGGGTATTCTCCGTGGCGGTCACTTTCGCCGTGGACGTAGCCGCGTTTCACCCCGGCACCGGCCAGCACCAGGCTGTAGCAGGCGGGCCAGTGATCGCGTCCGCCGGGGCCGATGTTATTCACGGCGGGATTGGGGCGGCCGATGTGTGGTTTGCGACCGAATTCGCCCGACCAGACGACCAGCGTGTCGTCCAGCAGCCCGCGTTGGTCCAGATCCTCAATGAGTGCCGAGAAGGCCTGATCTTCGGGTGGCATCAGCGATTTCTTGAGGCGATTAAAATTGTCTACGTGAGTGTCCCAGCCGTCTCCGGGATTGGAGCCGCTGAAGACGGTAACAAACCGGACCCCCGCCTCGACCAGTCGCCGGGCGAGCAGCAGCGATTGCCCCGACTTGTGCCGGCCGTAACGATCACGCAGGGCCGTTGTTTCGCGATGGAGATCAAACGCCTGCTTGGTGCGGGGCGAAGTCAGTAGCGATAAGGCCCGCTCGCGATGTTGATCCCAGCCGGTCGTCCCCGCCAGCGACTCCAGCACGGCCGATTGTCGGTCGAGCGCCATGAGCAGACTGCGTCTATCGGAGAGCTGGTGCTCGGCCACGCGCAGGTCAAACTCCTCCGCTTGAAAATCGGCGGCGTTGGGATCGCGAGGAATGACGAGGGGATCGTAGGCACTCCCGAGCAATCCGCCCGACTGGCCCGGGCAGCGGAAGACCTGGTCGAACGCGTAATGCGGCAACTGCACGGCGGTCGGCAGCGAGGCGTCCCCCGGGGCGAGCTTGGCGAGGACCGCACCGTAATGGGGCCAGTCTTCCGGGGTGGTGCCGACTTGGACCTGGTCTCGGACACTCGTGCGGCCGGTGATGGCGAGATACACGCCGGGATTGTGGTTGGCGGTCTTGTGGCTCATCGTACGGACGACCGCCAGCCGGTCACAAATCTTGGAGATCCCCGGCATGATGTCGGTGACATGCAGCCCGGGTGCCGACGAATCGATCGTGGCAAACTCGCCGCGGATTTCATCGGGTGCATCGGGCTTCGGATCGAAGGTATCAATATGGCTGGGGGCGCCATAGTGGTGATAAAAGATCACCGACTTGGCCCGCGCCTTGGAACTGGTCTCGCTCGTTGATTCGTTCGCCAGCAGCGGGAAACAGGAGTGCCCGAACAGGCCGAGTGCTCCCGCTCGCACGATCTCTCTGCGGGAGAATCGCTGACTCTGCCAGAATTCGCGGCAGCCCGATTGAGTTCTGTGAGGCATACAGAGTCCAGACCAGTACCAACCAACACGGAGACGTCCGCGGCCGACGAAAGGCCGGCCGCGGACGAATTGAATGGAAGTCTAGTCTCTCACGAAAGGACGGTCTTGTCCAGAAGGGCTCGGGCAGAGAGCTGCCTGACCTCTGAAATCAGGACCTCTCGGTCACTATTGGACAAGTCGGACGGGAGCAAAAATTGAATCGGGCAGGACTTGCTGGTTGGTGGATGTAATCACCTGCCTGGAGACAAATGTGGCCGGTTGGACGATCACTTCCTTCTGCGAGGGGCTGCCTGTTAATTTTACGCTGACAATTCTCACTCCGACCAGCTTAACGATCGTGTACATGGCATTGTTGCCAGGACCCGAGACGCTGGTAAACAACGGCATGGCTCGCGGTTTCCCGATAATTGCAGCGAGATCGTCTTTGATTCCCGCGCTAATTCCGGTGTCTCCGTTGATGATCATCGGGCCATTGTCGAAGCGGATTTCGTGGTTAGGAAAGTACGACAGGTCCGAAGCATTCAATCCATAGCGAATCTGCCGAGAAAGATCGGCCGTGCTGTTATTCGAACTGCCAAAGTCAACCGTACCGCGGTTACCGGGTGGCAGATTGGCACTCCCTGTGGGATAAATGTTGACCTCTTTAATTCCATCAGCCCCGCTGCTGACGATGCCCGTTGCTGGATCATACGAGTAATCGTCGGAACCGGTCCCCGCGAGGAGATTGGTCCAAGTTTGCTGATCCAGGGCGATCGGTAAGACTTCCGCTGTGGCAGAGCTACCTGTAGTGACCTTAACGCCGTCGCCCGGCTTGAGCGCGGCGACGGCCTTGGTACGGCAACTGGCCGTTTTATTGCCGATGACTCTGGCAAAAAACAAACTCAGTTGACCGTCCAGTGCGGGGGCATCGTTCGCATTCTGTGCCACCTGATCACGGCGGATCGTGGTCCGCACGGCAGTATAAGGACCGACGCCTGACTGGAAGTCCCACTGTTGAGTGCTGGGATTCCAGACCTGCTTTCCGAATTCCAGATCGCGTGTCGAATTCAAGTACGCATGACCGCGATCTGCCATGGGATTGGCCGCGGCGATGGCGGCTCCCGCCGACTGGGCTTTCGTCATCATGGCAGACTGCGTGCGGACCGCGCCCGGTCCGTACCCATCGGCCAGTTCCATTCCCGCAGCCAGTGCCGACGCATCGGCTGCTGTCTGCATTTCATTACGGATCAGCGAGATGAAGCCAAAGTCGACGACCAATGCGGTAAAGCCCATCATGGCGACCATCAGAATGGCAGCCAGCACAATGACCAGACCTCGACGAGACTTGAAATTGCCGCGTTGTTCCCGATTTCGAGTTTGATAGTAATTCAACATGATCTGTTCCCCGTGATGTAAAGCGAGATGGCTTTACCCTGTTCACAGAATGTGATTCGATTGGATCGTGCTATTCGGAGACGAGTACGTTGTTGCTGTATTGATGTGCAATTCGTTCCGTTGTGTCAGTGCGAATGAGTCCCTGGGAGTCATAGTACCGCACGGCCACAAGTGCATATTTGCGGACTCGGAAAGAGGCGTATCCGACTTTGGAGTTTTCTACTGAGAATGCAGGAGAGTAGCCATTCAGGTTGGATCGACTGGTCGAGATGGAACAGCCGATACTTTCCGGGTTGCCAAACGTACCCCAGGTCCTAGAGCTTCCATTCTTCACTTCAAACTGGAGCCGTTTCGAATCGTTGTCATCTTCCTGGATCGACATGGCGATGGTGTAGCGCACGACTTCATCGCGGTAGCTCAAGCGATTGGTATTGGAGTGACGGCGATAGTTCACGCGCTGGTCGCGATCCCAAATCTGCAATTCCAGACCACCGTCGCGGTAATCGGGCTGCGTCCCATGATTGATTTCGAACAATCCGAACTTGCAATCCAGATTGGGCGAGGGAGCAATC
>JAQGHS010000268.1 GCA_028291605.1 Planctomycetaceae bacterium
TCGTCGCTGTGGGACCTCGCGGCGGAAACGACTCCGTATGTGCCGTCGAGCGAGATTCCCAGGTACACGTCAAACGGCCACAACGGCTACGTGTTTCCTCAAATGAACCTGTGCCTGGTGTTTATGCGGGTAGAAGTCGCGAATCTGGCAACCATTCGCCAGCCACTGGATGCCTATGGTTACCGCATCGAGCAACGAAGCGACTCGGAGTTAATCATTGAATCCTCAGGGGGGCCGGAATGCCTGTACGGTGTTCTGGTCACGGATGAGTGCACATCGGACCTGGCTCTGCGTCTAACCGAGTCCAAACGCTCCTACCGAGAGTCTCTCCAGCAGTGTGGCGCGTACTTCGCGATCCAGTTTGATAACTTGGACGAAGTCTTGGCGCGGCCCTACCGCCTGAATGACGTACAATCGAAGATTCTTTCGGCAACCGGCGGAATCATGTACTCATTCTGGGATCACTCAGTCATCCGCGCCGACACCCGAAGATAGTCTCCTCGCGAATGATTTCTCGATCTCTTTAGACGGACCAAATCTTTCGAGCAGTTTCAATTGCGTCATTTGGTTCGCTTCCGTAGAGTCGATGTTCAATCTGATGTCGGCTTCTTTAAATCGGGGGTGACGGATGTCACAAAACTTGCTCGCAGTTGCGGTGATATTTGGCTCGGTGGCATTCACGGCCGATTTGTCCGAGAAGTGGCAAAAGCGTTTGGACTCGGCCGATGGCGTGTATCAAGCGGCCAAGCTGAAGGCCCAAAATGCGATGTATTACGCCCTGCAAAAGGCGAATTCGGATCGCCTGAAACTGTTGAAGACCGCACTCGCAGACACAACGAAATCTGGCGACTTCGATGCGGCGACGGCCATCAAGGAACGGATCACCGCTGCGGAGCAGGAGGGAACAATCCGCGCCAAGCCGAAGAATGTCGTGCAGTTTGGCGGACATGAATACGCCATCATTCAGGAGCCGGCGACGTGGCATGTCGCCAAACAGATTTGTCAAGAAATGGGCGGACATTTGGCGGTGATCAACTCGACCGAGGAAAATGACCGCCTGAAGGCACTCTGCATTGAGTCCAAAGTGAAAGTGTGGTTGGGAGCCACGGATGAAGTCACTGAAGGCAAATGGCAATGGATTGACGGCTCGCCTGTGAGAATCGAGATTCAAACAGACAACGACAATGGAGATGAGCATTGTATGCGCTTTTCCCCACACATCGGCACTTGGGATGATGTCCCGAGCGGACAGCGGTACGCATTCCTTTGCGAATGGGACAACTGATTTGTTTTGATGAATGACGCTTTAAGACTTTCAACTGGAGGTATCAGGTAGTTGGGCGATCACGTGGGTGGCACAGGTTTGAAAACCTGTGCCACCCTGCGCATTCAGCAGGCCACTTGTCTGTACATTCGAAGGCTTCAGATTGACAGTGGTGAGACTTTGTACTGAAATCGTGTGAGTTTGATTTCTTGACCGTCTGCACCAAACCGAACCTGATCAGGAATTGCCAATGTACCCACGCGTCGTTTGTTTCACACTGGCCTTGATTCTCGGTACCTCAGCGACCGCCGATGAGAAAAAAAAGGGAGTCAACACGTTTGCCAATCTGAGCTACGTTGTGGATAACAGCTCGGACCAGAAGATCACATTCAAGGTACGCTCGGCCAAGAAGACCGGGGCTAATCTGCATGATTTAAGACTAGTCACAGTCAAGCCCTACGGAGTCGAGGATGGCCGAGACGCGATTTACTACAATACGGCATCTCCAGTTCACGCGACTTTCTACCTCGAGGTGCAAGGGGAAGATGTGGCGGAACTCCCCATTCTGTTCAATACGGCATTAGACAACCCCACCCTGGGTAGTTACATCAATCCGGCCCGGGAGCATCTGGACGTCTTCGTCTATTTTGACCAACACGACGGCTGGGTCTGCTACGGGCAGATCTTACCCAATCATTGATCCGCCCAGGCAGCCGGATGAATCGAGGGCAGGAAAAGGCGGCAGGACTGAATGGCACTGCCGCGGGGTGGCCAAGTTTGCTGTGCAACCTTAGGCCACCCCGCGTCATTTGGTTCGTTTCCGTAGAGTCGATCTTCAATCGGTCGTCGGCTTCTTTATTCCGGGGGTGACGGATGTCACAAAACTTGCTCGCAGTTGCGGTGATATTTGGCTCGGTGGCATTCGCGGCCGATTTGTCCGAGAAGTGGCAGAAGCGGCTGGAGTCGGCCGATGGCCTGTATCAGGCGGCAAAGATGAAGGCTGACAACGCGCGGTTCTACGCCCTGCAAAAGGCGAATTCGGATCGCCTGAAACTGTTAAAGACCGCCCTGGCTGATGCGACGAAGTCCGGCGATTTCGATGCCGCGACGGCCATCAAGGAGCGCATCACGGTTGCGGAGAAGACCGGAATTGTCCGTACGAAGCCCAAGAATCTCATCAAGTTCGGTGGTCATGAATTCGCCCTCATCGAGGAGAAGGCGACGTGGCATGTGGCGAAGCGTCGCTGCGAGGAGATGGAGGGACATTTGGCATGCTTGAAATCCGAATCAGCAGTCGCATTCGGTTTCATGCTCTATCAGAAGTATGGCGATACCGTCTGGATTGGCGCGACTGATGAAGAACAGGAAGGGGAATGGGTGTGGGTGGATGGGACGCGGCTGTCCGGCACGGCCTTTGATGAGCGCAAGCAGGGGGCGGCCAATCACTTGGCCTTTGCCGAAGGAAAGTTGTTGGATGGCCAAGCTGGAAGCAAATGTGCCTACCTCTGCCAGTGGGACAACTAATCCCGCGCTTCCGTGATGCAGTAGTATGTAGGGCTGCATTGAATCAAGGGTCAGGTCTGAATGGCACCGCTTCGCGGGGTGGCCAAGATTGTTGAGCGATCATGTGAGTGGCACAGGTTTTCAGGGAGGGCCACCCCGCGAATACCGCGTGTCGAACTTCCTCCTCGTCGCTGTTGGCCCTAGCAAAAAACAAGGCGAGCCCACTCAAGTGGGCAGGGTGGCATTGGTTTAGATGCGATAACAACCATAGTCGTGGCACTGCTTCAGGTCGGCGCGATGCGGATTGATTGTGAAGCGACTGGCTCGCAGACCTTAAGCAGTGGATCTGCGGACGCCCGAGTCGCCAAGGGCACTGCTTAGGTGCGGCGGCGACGTCTCTCTTGCATTCAACGCTAACCGCGCCGCCCTCGAACAGGCCGGGCTGCCACGTCGACTGGACGTCATTTCCGTTTCGAGTAGTCAATGAACCACATGACTCCGCCCCCCACGAAGCCGAGCAACGCCGCGCCGATGATCGTCATGGCTGCGGCCTCGGGCTTTCCTTCGCGGCTGATTTTGAATCCGATCAGTAAGCCGATCACCGGCCCCAGGAGGGGACCAGCCCAGCCAGGAATTGCCCCTGATTCTGAACTGGAACTTACTTCTCCAGGCTTGTCGATCTGGGAACGGGGCAGGGTTGAGACATTTAATGTCCAGCGATTGAGGGGACGCCCGGGATGAGGGTCCGTCCGAGCCACACCGCCTTGAGGTTTGCTGAAATCAATGATGTTCCCGTCACCCGAATCTAAGCCGATCCCGAGACGCGAGTCAGAGCCGAACGCGAGGCCCGTGACGGTGCGATCTTGATAGGTGATGAAGCCGCCCATCCCGCTGGGATTCAGATGCATTGCGATGATCTCCCGATCCCCCATCGAGAACGCCAGCAGACGGCCATCTGGCGAAATGGCCACATGCTGCGGCGGCTCTGAAGTGTTCTTCATCAGGGTCTCGGAAAACGCGCGTTGTGGATCAAGTTGCCAGACCGCGTTTCCCGCTGCTGCGATCCACGATCCGTCCCTGGCACAAGCGATTGACAGCACCGGATCGTTGACGAAGGTGCGTGCCAGGGGCTGACTGGCCAAGAGATGGTCCTGATCGCCCTTTTGATAGACGCAAAAACGACCATCACGCTCCGCACAAGCCAGCAGACGGCCATCGGCCGACCAGGCCACCGCGGTGATGGATTTCAACGGGAGAGATTGAACGACATGCATGTTTCGAATAATCGAGATGCCATCACTGGCCAGGACCGCGCAATCGCCGTTTTCAGCCACAGCCATCCCCTGGGCGGGGCCGTTCGTATTCACAGTCTGGCGTGATTCGCCAGTGATCGCGTCCCAGCGGTTGACGCTGCCATTCTGGTCCAAGGCAAACACGAATTGGGGAAGTGCACCGACGGCGATAATGTCCGCATCACAGGCACAGCGCCACAACGGCGATTCATCAGTTCCTGAGTAAACCAGGATTTCGCGGTCCTGCGCGATGGCCAGCACGCGCCCGTCCGAACTGTAACCCAACAGACTCCGTACCGTTGCCGTCATTGATGCATTCCTAACTCGACAATTTGGTGTTCTCGTTCGACGCTTTATGGATCATACGCGGAAATGGTGATCTGATGCCAACGCAGGATACAACGGGAAAAACGACGGGGGCAGGAGTCTTATGTTTGCTACAGAACATCAATTTGCCGTCAATTATCGACACGCTTTCTGAAACTGACGATGAAGATCGCGCCCCGCGATCCCTTGACATCGCCACCTGAGTAGCGGCAGGGCCAGTGCGGTAATTATTATTGACGCGAACCTTTAGCTTGGAATGTCTCTGTCGCTGTCTGGAGTTTTTCATGGTCCGAATGTTATTGCTCGCGGGTATTCTGCTGATGATGTCGTCGCCCGCGTTCGCTGCTTCAAAACCGTTTCCCGGCAAAGCGTCCACGTGGAATACATTTGAGCGGTTCGACTTCACGGTCGACGGGAAGGATGCGATTGTCGTCGTCCCTGCCAAGCCTGCTCCCGGTCGGCCGTGGTTGTGGCGGGCTGAGTTCTTCGGGGCCTTTCCCAACGCGGACATCGAACTGGTGAAGCGCGGCTGGCACCTCGTCTACATCAATGTGCAGGAACAGTATGGCTCGCCGCACGCGATGGCCGCCTGGGAAAAGTTTTACGAGGTGCTCGTCAAGGATCATGAGTTACACGCGAAGCCCGGCATCCTGGGGATGAGCCGCGGCGGCATGTACGCGCTGGCGTGGGGGATGGCCCATCCCGATAAGACGCTCGCCATCGATCTCGACAATGCCGTGTGCAATCCCAAAGGCTTGATCGGCAATCCGAAAGTCGCGGGCTCGCCCGAGTGGAAAAACTTGCTGAAAGCGTACGGCTTCACGCGCGATGCGGACGTTCTCGCCTATAAGAACTTCCCGATCGACAACCTCGGCCGATTGGCGGAAGCGAAGGTGCCGCTCCTGCTGGTCTATGGCGACAGCGACAAGACCCTGCCGCATACGCAGCAATCCCAGGTCCTGTGGGACCGCTACACGGCCCTGAAAGGACCGATTGAGCGCCAGGTGAAAGTGGGTGGCGATCATCATCCCCACAGCCTGCCTGATCCGACGCCGATTGTGGAGTTCTTTGAGCGAGCCATGAAGTGATGGAGTCGGCCGCTTTCGCTTCACAAAGAGTCAAGGTGAATGATCGGATAGCCTGGGAGATTGGTGATCAGCCGCTGATCTGCTGTGAGCATGTCACAGCCTTCCCTTTCTGCCAAGGCGACAAAGATGCAATCGGTAATTGCGATTCGCGTGGCCGAGGAGATATCCACAGCCCGAGTTAGGAGAGGAATGTACGGGTGAAGATCCGGTCCAGCGGTGAGAATCGCCAGAAGATGTTTTTTGGCATCGCCGATCGGAATGACTTTCATCCGCTCGGCTTTGGTGAGTGCGTGAGCCACCTCTGAGGGGAAAACATCGGGAGCGATGATCTCGTGAACCTTATTCCGCACATCATCTCGGAATGCAAGGGCTTTCGGTCGCCCGATCTCCGGGAGTGCCCATTTCACGGCTACGCTACTATCTAAAACGTACAAACTCATCTGTCGCGGAGTTCACGGATAGCAGGCACGGCGATATCGACAGTCCCGATTCGTTTGCGGATCTCTTCGCTCATTTGGTCCATGCGTTCGCACGCCAGACGTACCGCCTCGGGATCGCGTGGCTCGTGCTTTACCAGCTTCGCGAGGACCTCATCAATGTCGTGGTCGATAGTGTGGAGTTCTGTGGTCATGGTTGTTAATTATCGAAAGAAATGAGGGGTGTTTCAATGGGAATCTCCACAAAGAAGCTGATTGGCTACCTTTGACTTTCTCTATGAGCGATCAAGGGCTTTGGAAGGAGACGGGCAGGAGTGCCCATCCTACACGGCAACAGGCCTTCCATTTCGATCGTCCACGGCACTCTGCTACAATCTGTTCGCTCGCCTGCTTGAAAACCTTCCAACCTCGACTTTCTGCGCACAACGGAGTGTGTATGCCCAGCGTTCAGCATCCTGAGATGCAACAGTTTCTCTTGCCGCGTTATCGGATTCAGCAGGTTCGCGAACTGATTTCGTTCCTGGAAGAGCAGGGGACCTTTCGTTTTCCTACCTTGAGGAATGGCCTGTTTTCTGCGTCGGTCGCCATCGCTGAGGAGTTCGGCTACACCGGCTACCACCATGTCTGGGTGCGAGACAATGTGCACATCGCCCACGCTCATCTGGTGATTGGCTTGCCCGCGGTTGCGGCCCGGACCGCACAGACGTTGCTCGACTGGTTCAAGCTGCAAACGCCACGGTTTGCCGCCATAATCAATGGTGAGGCCGATCCGCAGGAACCGATGCTGCGGCCTCATATTCGGTTTCGCGGTGAGTCGATGGAGGACAGCCTCGAAAAATGGTCCCATGCCCAGAACGATGCCTTGGGATATTTTCTCTGGCTGTATTGCCGCTTGATCAATGAAGGCGTCCTGACGTGGGATGAAGATGCGGCTGCGGTTTTGCCCCTGTTCCCCCGGTACTGGCAGGCCATTCGTTTCTGGGAAGACGCCGATAGCGGGCACTGGGAAGAAACTCGGAAAATCGAAGCCTCCAGCATTGGAGTCGCGGTGGCGGGGCTGCGCGAATTCAAACAGGTTCTGGGGACGCCATCCGGACTGTTGAACGAGAAAGAACTGCTGGGGCTCGTCGACGAACTCTTGGCCAAGGGGGACGCTGCCCTGCAGACGATCCTCCCGGCAGAGTGCGCTCAGGCGGACCCGCAATTGCGGAGGCAGTATGATTCGGCTTTGTTGTTTTTGATCTACCCGACTCAAGTGATCCAGGGCGAAATGGCCCATCAAATCGCTCATGATGTGTCCCAGAATCTGCTGGGAGACTACGGTATCCGGCGCTATCTCGGCGATTCCTATTGGTGTGCGGACTACAAGACGGCACTTGCCCCCGAGGCCCGGACTGCGGATTTCAGTGACGACATGTCGGCCCGCGACAAGTTGCTGAAGCCGGGGCTGGAAGCCCAGTGGTGCATTTTCGATCCGATTATTTCGATCCATTATGGGCTGCGGTATCAGAAGTCGCGGGATCCACGGGATCTGGATCAACAGATCCTGCACGCGCATCGCTCGCTGGGGCAGTTGACGGGCCCGGACTGTCCGTTTGGTACCTTCAAGTGCCCGGAATCTTACTACTGCGAACAAGGCCGGTACGTCCCCAATGACGTGACACCGTTGCTCTGGACGCAGGCTAACTTGCGTCTGGCGCTCCACTTCCTCGAGGCCACCGCTGAGGCCTGAGGTCCTAGCCGAAGCTGTAGCCCGACTCTCTGAGTCGGGTGCTCCCCGGTGAGCAGATTCGCCCGACTCTGGAGAGTCAGGCTACAGCAATACGGCGGCTCAGCGGGAGTCTCGCTCTCCCATCGGCCCATTTGGACAGATGTTCCAAAAACGACTCTTCCGACCCGACCCTTGCAAACTATCACCATTTTAGTTACATATTTATCTCGGCAGCGGATTCCGGCATGCTTCGCGGGACCACTGGTGTCTCGACGATTGTGATCGAAATCCAATCTGCAAAAGACATTACAGAATTATTCCTCGTGGAAAATCTGCAGCAAACTGACGGCGGAGTCTCGGGCTGAGTCAAAATACGGACTCGTCCGCAGCATCTGCCGGGGCCTTCCTGCTGGTGGAGTAGACATGTCCGACAACTTGTTGCAACGGAGTGTGACGACGTCTGTCGCACGGAATCTGTCGAACACAACCAAGACATCACCCAAGATGATGTCGATCACCCCGCGCTGGCTGTTGAGCCTGCTGCCGTGGGTGCAAGTCGATGGCGGCACCTACCGCGTCAACCGTACGAAGGTGGAACTCACCAAGGCAGAACGCATCGGGGTCGATGTCGTCGGCAATATTGCTTCGTTTGCTCCGGAAGCGCTGCGCGGCGTGCCGCTCTTCTCGGGTCTTCCGGAAGCCATCATTCTCCGCATGGCGAATCGCTTTAAGACCGAAGAGGTGTCGCTGGGCAATAAGCTGGTCACGGAAGGGGAGGATCGCAGCAAGTTCTTTATTATTGCTCAGGGACAGGTCGAAGTACTCAGCCAGGGCATTCACGGTAGCAATCTGCGGATCGCATTGCTGACGGAAGGTGAGTTCTTCGGCGAAACCGAATTGATCTCCGATAAGCCCTCCGAAGTCACCATCCGGACCATTACGCCGTGCATTCTGCTGACGTTCTCACGCAAGGATCTCGACTCGGTCCTCAGCGAATTGCCCAATTTCAACGACGAATTTCAGAGGGCGATCGCCGAGCATCAAGAGTTGCGGTCGACTGTCAACCGTTACGGCGAACGCAATATTGATTTGGTCTCTGGATTCGCGGAAAACGTCGAAATTCCCGAGACTTTTGTGGATTACTCGGCAACTCCACGAGAGTACTCCCTCTCGGCAGTCCAGACGGTGGTGCGTGTTCATACCCGCGTTTCTGATCTCTATAACGATCCGTTCAATCAGCTCGAAGAACAGATGCGGCTGACGATCGAAGGGATCAAGGAGCGCCAGGAATGGGAGCTGATCAACAGTAAGAAATTCGGTCTCATCCATTCCGTTGATCCTGCCATGCGGATCAGTACCCGCTATGGGGCTCCGACCCCCGATGACCTGGATGATCTGCTGGCTCTCGTTTGGAAGAAGCCCGCGTTCTTCCTGGCTCACCCCAAGGCCATTGCGGCTTTCGAACGCGAATGCACGTGGCGAGGTGTCCCGCCCCCGACGGCCAATCTGTTTGGAACTCAGGTCCTGACCTGGCGCGGCATCCCGCTGGTCCCCTGCGACAAGTTAGAGATGACAAAAAGCCGCTATCAGTCCAATCAATGGTTGGGGACAACCAGCATCTTGTTACTGCGTGTGGGTGAGGCTGACCAAGGGGTGGTTGGACTGCATCAGGCAGGCATCCCTGGTGAGATCATGCCGAGCCTCTCGGCCCGACTGATGGGACTCGACAGCCTGGGCGTCGCCTCGTATCTGCTGACGCTCTATTTCTCCTGTGCGGTGCTGACAGACGATGCCGTTGGCGTGCTGGAGAATGTTGAGGTCGGGTACTACCACGACTATGAGAACATGGGCGGCAACACGTTCTTGCATGGACTCGGAATTTAGGTGCGCTGTCCGGGGCCTGAGGCACCCGGCTCACCTCATCGACTCAAGTGGCGATCACCGAGATCACAGACACGGTTCAATATCCACGACAGGAAACATCAGACATGTCGGATAATTTGTTACAGAGAAGCGTCACGACGTCGGTCGCTCGAAATCTGGCGAACACGACGAAGACATCGCCTAAGATGATGTCGATCACCCCGCGCTGGCTACTGAGCCTGCTGCCGTGGGTGCAAGTCGATGGCGGGACCTATCGCGTCAATCGCACGAAGGTCGAACTGACCAAGGCCGAACGGATTGGCGTCGATGTCTCGGGCAATGTGGCCTCGTTCGCCCCGGAAGCTCTACGCGGCGTGCCGCTCTTTTCCGGGCTCCCCGAAGGCATCATCGCCCGCATGGCAAGCAGCTTTAAGACCGAGGATGTCTCGCTCGGAAACAAGGTAGTTGTCGAAGGTGAGGACCGCAGCAAGTTCTTTATCATCGCTCAGGGACAGGTGGAGGTTCTCAGTAAAGGCATCCACGGCAGCAATCTGCGGATCGCGTTGCTGACTGACGGCGAATTCTTCGGCGAGACCGAACTGATCTCCGACAAGCCCTCGGAAGTCACGATCCGCACGATCACGCCGTGCATTTTGCTGACGCTGTCACGCAAGGATCTCGATGCGGTCCTGAGTGAACTTCCCAACCTGAACGAGGCCTTTCAAAAGGCGATTGCCGAGCATCAAGAGTTGCGTTCCACCGTCAACCGTTACGGCGAACGCAACATCGACCTGGTCTCGGGCTTCGCGGAAAATGTTGAGATTCCCGAGACTTTCGTCGATTAT
>JAQGHS010000274.1 GCA_028291605.1 Planctomycetaceae bacterium
TCGTCAGCCGCACGCTCTTACCATCCGCGGACACCGTTGCCTTTTCGATGGTCGGCGTCGAATGATCTACTTGCGGGCTGCCGTAGGAGGCCTGGAAGATATAAGTGTAGGTGGTCATCGAGTAGGACTCAACTTTGCCGGCAGTCACGGGATCGACGGGTTCAGTGAAGGTCAGTTCGAAACCATCGGGGCGAGCCCGCATTTCGTGGATCTCGAACGGAACTTTTCCCGTCCAGTCGAGACGTTCGACCGCGAATGGCTTGTTGCCGCGAGATCCCCAGCCGCGATTGGTGCCGCCGACAAACATACTGCCGCTCGGGGTCATCTCGACGCCCAACGTGCCTGATCCAAATCCTTCGCGGAAGGAGAAGCAGACTCCCTGATAATGTCCATCGATGATCTCCATGAAACACCGCATGACAGTGCTGGCCGTCTGATCGCCGACGAACATCTGGCCGGCGAAGGGTCCGAATTTCCCCTTGCTGCTGTCCGCCGCGATGCCGCTCGCCGAGTTTCCCATCTTGGCATACGGGAACAGGATGGACGGCGGCTCGTATTCGGGGATCTTTCCAGCTTCAACCATGAACCGGCTGCCGCTCAGCGGTTCCTTGGGCCGAGGTCCCATGACTGATGCTGCCAGGTCGTACCACTTGAATCCGCCCGGGTGCCCGACAAACTTGCCAGGGACCAGATGTTTGAGTGCACACGTACCATTCCACGGGCCCTGGTTGTCGGTGTAGAACATCTCACCAGCGAGGTTCATCCCCATTCCGCCGGGGGACCGAATCCCGCTGCAGGTGGGAATCAATTTGCCTTCCGGAGTAATCCGCACGCACCAGCCGCGATACTTCACATCGCTGTTGAATGAACCGGTCAAACACAGCACGACCCACAGGTTGCCGTCCTTGTCGAACTTTGATCCGAAAGCGTACTCGTGATAGTCGCCACTGACTTCCCACTCGTCATTCACCACTTCAAAGAGATCCGCGACACCATCACCATCAGTATCTTTAATCCGCGAGACATCCGAACGTTGCACGAGATACAGCCACCCATCTCGTTCGGCAAGGCTGAGCACTTCATGCAGGCCATGCGCAAACCGCTGCATTTGCTCGGGCTTGACCTCAGGTGCGAAGGGATCGGTGATCATCCAGACTTCGCCCCGACGCGAAGCGACCGCCATTTTCCCATTGGGCATCAACTGGAAGGATGAGGCCTCCAGCACGACGTCCTTGGGAGTTTGGAACGTCGTGATCTTGTAGTAGTCGCTTTCGGTCGGCGTTTTTTCTTGAGCCTGGCACGGAGCAAGACTCGAGAACAACATAAGTCCGACAACGAACAATGTCGAAATTCTAAACATGGAGAGATCCTTGGATCTTTGAAGTATTTGGTTCTGGTGAGCAAGTTGAATCGTCAGGAAGAAACTACCATTGAATCTCTTGCAGGATCTCCGCTTTGCCGTCGACCAGGACGATCGGAACCAACAGTTCCTGTCGGCCACCCGACTCACGCAAGATCGGCTTGGAACCTGAAAGTCGGATGCGAACGTCCCCGTCCAACAAGTACCAGCCATCAGCTTGGGGCTCGATCTTGCCAGTGGCAGCCCGGAAGTAAAGGTAGTTGACAGGATCCTTCGCAGTGATCGTCAATCGCCGCTCGAATGCGGCGTCTTTTCCGTTGACGACGGGCTTCGGAAAATCGAGGACGCTGAACGTCGGTGAGGCGTAATGGAAATGAGGGCGGCCTTCTTTGTCGAGATCATAACCTCGGAAGCGATAACCGGCTTCGCGCGGCAATTGTTTCGGCCACTCCGCGGTGGGTGATTCGAGAACCGCCAGCGGGACGGTGTCTTCCAGTTTCATCACGTGGTCGCCCAGCGGTCCTTGATTCCCCGGACCGCGGCCTTCCCAGTGTTTTCCGGCATCGATGAATCGGCCGTGCCAGATCAAGGTCAGACACATCTTGTTAGCATCCCAGGCCAGATTGCCGTGCTCGGGATAGCCCACCGCAATACCGCGCGGGGTTAAGCCATCAATGAAATTGCGATAGAGGATCGGCTTACCTTCAGGCTTCAATTCAATCACATTACCCAACAGGCCTTCTGGAAGTCCCGCTTTGCCGCCGTCCTTCAAGAAGGTCCAGATCGCTGACAACTGTTGATCGGGTTTCCCTTCATACACATCGCGGATCGTGGCCTTACCCCCTGGAAAACCGGTCGGCATGCGCGTTCCCGGACGATATGCCACGGGGTCAATCATGTAGCGCAGGAACCAGTCCTCACGCACTCGCTGGGTCATCGTTTGCAGATTTATCGCCTGAATCCCCGACGCCTTGTGAGGACCAAATGTGTGGCACTTAATGCAGCCCAAAGCTTTGTCTCCCACCAACTGCCGTCCAACTGCTTTGACCCGATGCTCCGCTTCTGCAATCTTCGCGGCGGCGCCACCCTCGCGACGATCTTCCGACACGAAAGCGGCAGTCAGCTCGTTCACTTTGGGCAGTCCAAACTTCGGCATCCGTGTCAGCATATAGGGCCGATCCTTCGCGCCGTTCTGCAGGACATGCTGTAACCATTGCGGGTTGAGTTTGTCGCCGACTCCATCGAGGGGCGGCGGCACTCGGCCTTCGTCACCCATCTCGGGGATCGTCGTCAGAAATAGCGGATTGCGATCTCGCGTCGGACCACCGATACCGCCGCGGGAATGGCAACTGTAGCAGTTGAAAGCCGTCATTGACTGGGCGATCAGTTCTTTGGGCGAGAGGGCCGCCATCGGCACTTCGGCGGTCAAACTCGCATTTAGAGCAACCCGCTGATTGGAATTCAGATCGAACTGCGGCGCGACAGCCGTGGATTTTGTGGCCGCGTCGAGAACATCAGCAGCCGAGCCTTTTGTCGCCTTCGCGACGGCTGGTGATGCAGCACCATTCTCGGCGAGACAGCCTTGGCCTGGTTTCAGTTGTTTCATGGCAGGTGCAATGACGAGCGACTTGAGGGGCTGGCCATTGTGCTTCAACTGGTGGCAGTTGGCACAGCCGACCGTTGTGAAGAGGACTCGCCCCTTCTCAGCCAGCGCCGGATCGAATTGAAAGCCGGCAGGTTCGTCCTTGGCGGACTTGGGCTCAGGGCCTTTCTCGGTCAGTGAGAGGACACGATTGATGTCTTGCCGGGGCACGCCGGCGCCTTCGTACTCCAGAGTCAACGTGGCTTCGCCCCCGCCTTGGGTATAGTCCACGCGAATCGGGTGCATGCCCTTCGTCAGCTTCGCCGTTCCCGAATTCACCGTATGGGGATGCACACCATCTGAATCGGCGACTTTCTTCCCGTCGATAAACAGCAGGCTACCGTCATCCGAACCGAGATGGAACGTATAGTCTCCATCCTTTTCGATCTTCAAAAAACCTTCAAAACGCATTCCGAACTCGTTGGTACGACCGGCGGGCAACAGGTCGAAACCGGCAGCTTCGCCCTGCTTGACCGGCTTGAGTTCCTCGAACTTCGGAACGTTGTTCCAAGTACCGTGATAGACCGAGAACTTCAGATTGGGATTCCTGGGCTTATACTCGACGTTGCCAATCAGATAGCTCGCCAGGTCGATGGCTTCCTTGTTCTCTTGAATCAGATTCGGCATGCGTCCGGCGGGACGTGTCTTGTGGGGATCCTGTAAGAACGCGGCCAGACTGGAAATGCTGTATTTCTCAGACAGCTTGCCCAGCGGAATCGCGGTCTTGCTCGCGGTCTTCGGATCATCGGGTGCGGCATGACAAGCCAGGCAGCCAATCTGTTTGAACAACTGCTGACCGCGCTGGGCGGCTTGTAAGTCTGTGCTCAGTTGCGGAACGGTTCCCGTGCTGACCAGGAGATTGGTCAATGCCAGCACGGCCGCGTCACGCTCGGGGGGGGCGAGAGAACTCAGCACATCGGGCATCAGCGTGCCAGGTTTTGTCTGATGAGGATTGGCCAGATATTTGAGTAGATACTCGGGATGGATGCGTTTGCCGACTTCGTCCAGGATGGGGGATGGTCGAGAGGTCAACTGGCGCGCCAGAGTTTCGTCGGCCTGATGGCAGGCGACGCAATTGAGCTCGCCCAAGAGGAATCGTCCCCCGGCAGCAGGGTCAGCACCGGTTGAAGCATAGAATCGTTCGAACGCCGGAACGATCGGCCGCTTGGCTTCTTGTTCGGCATTCCGCGGTAAGACCCAGATATTTCGAAAGCGGACCGGATTGCCATGATCTTGCAAATTGATCGG
>JAQGHS010000275.1 GCA_028291605.1 Planctomycetaceae bacterium
AGTTGGAGTTCATGCAGTTCTCATCCAACGGCACGATCACGACGGTGGCGAATTTCCGGCGGCTCAAGACCCGTTTTCCCTATGTGATGATTCTGCCTCAAGCCAAGTTTCTCGACTTCCTCGCCGAGGAGGCTCGCAAGTATCCCTCATTCCGATTGGAGCTCGGGGCGAATGTGCAACAGTTGATCCAGGCCGACGGGGTCACTCAAGGAATTCGCTACCGCGGACTGGACAACGCGTGGCACGAAGTCCGGGCACCGCTGACAGTGGCGGCCGATGGTCGTTTCTCCAGGATCCGCAGCCTGTGTGGCGCGGTGCCGATCAAGTCCGCGCCCCCCATGGATGTGCTGTGGTTTCGATTCGCGCGGCGGCCCGGTGATCCGCGGGATCAGATCACGTTCTATGTCGGCGGCGGCCTGTTCATCTTCTTCCTCGATCGGGGCGATGAATGGCAGGTGGGCTACGGCCTGATGAAAGGCTCATTCTCGGAAGTGAAAGCGGCTGGCCTGGAGGCTCTGCGTGCGGATCTCGTCCGTCAGGTCCCCTGGGTAGCAGACCGAGTGGAGACTCTGAATGACTGGAAGCAGGTTGTCGTCCTGTCGGTCGAATCGAGCCGGGTGCCGACTTGGCATCAGCCCGGTCTGCTACTGGTCGGTGATGCGGCCCATGTGATGTCTCCGGTCGGTGGAGTGGGTATCAACTATGCGATCCAGGATGCCATCGAAGCGGCGAACGTCCTGGCCGAGCCACTACGAACCGGACAAGTTACCCAGGCCCATCTGGCCGAGGTCCAGAAGCGGCGCGAACCGGCAGTCAAGGCGATACAGCGTTTTCAGGGAGTCATCCAGGATCGCGTCGTGAAAACAGCGCTCGACAAGGAGCGGCCATTCCGATTGCCGTGGTTGGCGCGGCTGATGCTCAAGCTACCGGTCGTCCGAGATTTTCCCGCCAAGATGATCGCCTTTGGCCTCCACCGGTCGCGCATTCGGGACTGAATATCGAAATATCGGAACCATCGCGGCATAGCAAATTGGAGTAAGACATGCGTATCAATCATCCTGCCAGTACCAAGATGGGGCGAGATAACGGTTTGAATGCAAGCAGGGGAATTGATCGTCGGACAGGTCAAGTCCATATGATTTCGCAGTGTTTTCAATTGACGGCGGGTGGCGAGTGGTATCAGACTTACCTCCAGTCGCTGTTAGTTGAGTCGGCCTTCAGACGACTCTCGTCCCTCGTTCGAGCGGCGCACCACTCCGTCTTTCAGGGTAGATCAATGAAATCTTGGGCGCAGGACATTTGGGGCCTGATTTCCACACGCCAGCGTCGCCGCCAAGTTCGCGGCATGCCGGCGATTGAAATGCTCGAGCCGCGAGAGGTCTTGACTGTGACTTTTCACGGTGGCGCACTGTTGGATCAAGTGGAAGTTCAGGGCGTGTATTACGGAGCCAAATGGAATAGCGATCCGACCGCACACGCCCAGGTTTCTCAATTTGACGGGTATCTGAATTATCTGGTCGATAGTCCCTATACCGATGCGCTGGCCGCTGCCGGTTACAATGTTGGTGCGGGCACGGCGCAGGCGGGCGTGGTTGACGCCAAGGTTCTTAAGAAACACCAGGTTGTCAAAGATAGTTCCATTCGGCAGGCCTTACAGGCTGATATCGATTCCCATTTGGTGGAACAACCCGATGCCAATCGTCTGTATGTCGTTTTCATACAGCCTGGCAATGTCGAGAGAGCGGGTCCTGGTGGCGGAACGAGCAAGACGAGTTTCCTGGGCTATCATGACCATTTCGCAGGTCACGATGCCAACGGCGCGGACCAGCAAATCTATTACGCAATCATCCCTTACCACAGTAGACCGAATGCCTTTCACTTTGAACTGCCGACTCCATTTGATAGCATGACGTCGACGGTCTCGCATGAATTCGCCGAGGCCGTGACGGATCCCGTGCCCGGGGATGGGTGGTATGACGACGACTTAGACGGTGAGATCGGCGATTTGACGGACTCCAAGGTCCTCTTGAATGGGTATTACGTCCAGCAATTCGTCGACAAAGACGGGGAAACTCCGGTCCCGATCGAAACGTCTATCGAACTACCATTGAGCATTCAGGCCAGCTCACATCGGCACAAGCATCGCTAAATAGACTCGCCGCGCGAGGTCATGCAGGGTTCTGACCCGCAGTCAGCGACCTGTGCAACTTTTCGCTCTGACGCGTCCTTTCGGAATGCGACGTCTATGCGCGCTGGTTCGGGATTTCATTTCCGGCACCGTCCACTTTCGTCTCTCATTATGAAGTCTTCGTGATACTCTTACCGTACTTGAAGTTCGGTGAGAGTCCATGTTAGTGAACAAACTTCTCCACCCTGATTGCCAGTTTGCCTGTCTTCTTCGATTTGGAGTGTCTTCATGAACCGACACATAGTGTTGTTTGTGGCAATTATCGTGGTCATCGTGTCGGAGCTCTGCGCTCAGGAAACCAAGGCCAAGGTCCCGCCTCCGCCAGCCGCTGTCGACGCTCGCGCTAAGGACCGATCGGCAATCCGCGAAACATTGGGGTCGTTCGCCAAAACCTTCGAGTCCCGGGACGCCAAGAAGGTCGCCGCTTATTGGACGGCCGAAGGCGAACATCAGACAACACATGGGGCGACAGTGCGGGGACGTGAGGCACTCGAAAAAGCCTTTAGCGAATACTTCGCAGTCACCCCCGAAGTCCAGGCCGAATTACAGCCGTCCGCCCTGCGTTTCATATCGAAAGATTCCGCGATCGAAGAGGGACTGGTCACGATTCGACACGGGGCTACCGAGTCCCCCACCCACGCGAACTATACCGCCTTCCTGGTCCGCGAAGAGGACCGCTGGCGGCTGGCGATCCTGAGCGAAACTCCAAACCGTGCGGAGTCGATCAGCGATTTGAACTGGCTGGTCGGTGAATGGAAAACGACCGGCACCGGTGGAGCCGAAATTCGGACTAGTTACTCGTGGGATGCCAACAAGAAGTTCATCCATGCTCAGTTTTCGATCAAAGAAGGAGAGCGTGCCTTCAGTGGCAAGCAAGTGATCGGAGTCGATCCTGCGACCGGCGCGATCCATTCCTGGACCTTCGAAGCCAACGGCGGCATCGGTGAGGCCGATTGGAGTCGCGATGGCGATCACTGGCTGCTCGATGCCGGCGGGACGCTGCCCGACGGTCGGACTCTCAAGGAATCCAATATCCTCCGCCGTGTGAACGACGACACCTTCACCTGGCAATCGACGAACCGCCTGCTCGATGACAACGAGGTCGCCGATCTGGCTCCTGTGAAAGTCACACGAATCAAAGCCGAAATCAAATCTGAGAAGTAAGCCCGTCGGACGTCTGCCGTACCTCCCTTCATCTCAGTATCACGACACACAAGGCAGTCCATCATGCACTTGAAGAAATTTGCGTCCGCAGCACTCGTTCTCTCCCTGATGATCCCCGATTCGCTCGTGCTCGCCCAGCGTGGCGGAGCCGGCGGCGGACGTGGTGGAGGCGGAGCCGGCGGTGCTTCTCGTGGCGGTGCTGGTGGCGGGGCGGGAGGTGCCGCGCGCGGTGGGCCTGGAGGCGGAGCCGGCGGTCCTTCACGTGGCGGCGCCGGTGGTGCCGGTGGTGCCGGTGGCCTCGGCGGAGCAGGGGGCGGAGCTCAGCACGGCGGGTTTGGAGGTGCGGGGGGGGCTTCCCCACGCGGGGGTTTCGGGGGTGGCTTGTCATCTAAGAACGATGTCGGCAAATCTTCCCCTGGAAACGCGGCCATGGGGCCTTTCAGTCGCGGAGGCGCGGGTGCCAAAGCCGGTGGTGCCGGCGGAGCAGCCAGTGGGGTCGGCTTGAGGCCGGGCGCGGGCGCCGGTGCTGCCGGAAAGGGCGGTGCGGGTGGTCCAGCGAGTGGCGTCGGTTTCCGGCCAGGGATCGGAGCGGGTGCCGCGGGAGCAGGAACCGGGGCGGCAGGTGTCGGAGGTCCGGCCAGTGGAGTCGGCTTCCGACCGGGTGCTGGAGCAGGTGCCGCCGGAGTGGGAGTCGGAGCGGCAGGTGTCGGGGGCCCGGCCAGTGGAGTAGGTTACCTTCCCGGAGCTGGTGCCGGTGCTGCGGGAACACCCGCAACCCGTGCCGCAGGAACCTATTATAATTCCTCCGCAGCACTCGCCACGCAATCCGCAGCCGTCCGTGCCGCGACCACTTATCCCGCCTACAACGCCGGTTTATATGCCGGCTATCCCAATGCCTGGCCGGCGAATAATCTTGCCTACAATTCCGTATACTACAATCCCGGTTATCGTGCCGTTGCGGGTGCTGTTGGACTGCCTGGGACACCCCTGCTGTATGACTACGGCGGAAATGTCGTCGCCCAGTCGGGAACGGTCTATGTGAATGGCGACGCCGCAGGGACGACACAAGAATACGCAGACCAGGCCAGCCAGATTGCCAATAGTGGTGCCGCCGATCCCGATGCCGATTCTAAATGGATCCCCTTGGGCGTGTTCGCGGTCGTCGAAGGCGATCAAACCAGTTCGGACGACACCTTTGAACTGGCAGTTAATGTACAAGGGATCATTCGCGGGAACTATCACAATATTCGCAATGACCAGGTCCTGCCCCTGTCCGGTGCAGTCGATAAGACTACCCAACGCGCGGCTTGGACGATTGCCGGAGATAAATTCCCGATCTACGATGCGGGTATCGCCAACCTCACGAAGGATGCGACTCCGCTGTATGTTCATACGGACGACGGGCAATCGCGGCAGATCTCACTGATTCGTCTCAACCAGCCAACTCAACAGTAATCAGCGTTGAAACCGATCGACGGTTGTTACCATTTGTGAATTGTCAAAGATCGTGGGATGTAAAAAAACTGACCAGGCGAGCCGGGCGGCGTAAGCCCCCGGATTCTTCCCGTGGGCGACGCTGCCAGCGTCTGCCATGGAATCCCGGGGCTTACGCCGCCAGGCTCGCCTGATTTATTTTTTCTGCGCGCCTATTTAGTTACTCTCCCCAATAGTCCCGATTTATCCAGGCATTGTATTCTCTAATCGGGCACTGCCACCAGATAAAGATCGTGCTTGCCTTCGCGTTCACTGACGATCACTAACTGTTTGCCATCGGGATGCCACTCGGCATAGTCGTCGCGGCCCTCGTTCTGCGTGATCCGCTGCAGGTTGGATCCATCACCGTTCATGACATAGATTTCCGCGTTGCCGTCGCGATGACTCGTGAAGGCGAGGCGCTGACCATTGGGCGAGAATCGCGGCCGGCTGTCTTGCAGCGGATGGTCCGTCAGCCGCCGGACGTCCGAGCCATCAGGCTGCATCCGGTAGATCTCAAAGTTCCCGTCACGGCTCGAGCCAAATACGATCGAACGCCCATCGGGTGCATAGGATGGCCAGTTATTGAGACCCGTCGATTCGGTCAATGCCTTGCGGTCTTCCCCATTGAGCTGCGATGAGTAAATCTGTTGCGTGCCCCGTTCGGCGTAAGAAAAGAGGAGGCGTGAATGATCCGGCGACAGGGCCGGGCTGCGATAGCCGCAGAATCCGCCCCCCGGCAGAATCTCGTTCAGCGTGGCCCCCTGCCTGTCGCAAACGATCATGCCGACGCTCAAGACGCCGCGCAGCTTGCAGAAGACATAACGCTCACCGTCCGCCGACCAGGCCGGTTCGAACTCTGCGGAGGTTGACTTGGCGTGCAGCAGCTCATTCGTGCCATCGGCCAGGACGAGCCTGTGAAGTTGAAATAAGGCGGCGTCGTTGAATTCGGCGTATACTAATTCCTTGCCCCCATCACGGAAGACAGGACTCGACTTCTGCCGGCCATCGCGAGTCAGCTGCTGGGGTTCGGCAGCGGTCGCGGTTGTGGTACTTAACACGAGGCAGCACAGAGCGAGTGTGATACGCGACTGAGTCGTAGCCGCGTTCGCCAGAACGCGGGAACCCGGGCGGCAAACCCGCGTTCTGGCGAACGCGGCTACAGCGCGGAAATTGCTCTTAAAGTAGCCCATCGATGACCTTCCCATTGGCGAGCACGTTCATTTCCGCTCGTGCCTGAGTATCGATGCCCGCCAGGTGTGCGATGGTCGTCCCCACCATCAGCGGCGAGACTACGTCCCCCAGCGGGGATTCACCCAGCTTGTCGCTCGTCCCGATGACTCGGCCCGGCTGCACGCCGCCGCCGGCCCAGATCGAGAAGTAGCAGGGAGGCCAGTGGTCGCGAGACGCATTCGGCGTGATCTTCGGAGTCCGCCCAAATTCGCCCATCATGACGACCAGGGTGTCGTCGATCAGGCCGCGGTCATAAAGATCATCCAGCAGCGCCGAGAACGCTCGATCGAGCGTCGGACAATGCTGATCCTGCAGCATTTCGAAATTATAAACGTGAGTGTCCCACCCAAGTTCATAACCCGGGTTGATGGCCTCGGGATGCCGGCTGTAGTTCAACTGCACGTAGGGCACGCCAGCCTCGACCAGGCGCCGCGCGAGCAGGCTGCTTTGCCCGAACGTCGTGTAGCCATAGCGCGCCCGCGTCTCGGGAGTCTCACGGGTCATGTCAAATGCCTGTCGCGCCGCGGGATTCAGCAACAGGTCGTAACCCGACTGCATGTTGCGGGTCCACGCCAGTTGCTGTTGCTGGTCGGCTCGACGCGCCGCCGTGTCGAGTAGCGACAACAGTTGGCGGCGGTCCTGAACGCGTAGCGGGTTGAGTTGATCCAGCAGCTGCAAGGCCGAGAGCTTGACTTCTCCCGCGGCCGAACAGCCCACGAGGAATGGGTCATGAGCCTGCGACAGCGTGCCCCCGCCATAGCCTTCAATGCGGCGACTGGCATCGGCCAGCATGCCACTGGTGATCGAAAAGAATGGCGGCAGGGTCCCTTGATTGCCACGAGCCTTCGCGATAATCGACCCGAAGTTGGGCTGCACTGGCGTGGGCACTTCCGCAAACCCGGTCAAGGCGACCGTTCCGCCGTCTGGGTGTCCGGGCGCTGTGGTCGCATGCGTGCGGATCAACGAGAACCGGTGACTGCGGCTGGCAATCCGTGGCAACATTTCCGTGAAATGGACCCCGGGCGTGCGCGTCGGGATCACACCAAACGGACCGCGATATTCGGCGGGCGCGTTGGGCTTGGGATCGCACGTGTCGAGATGACTTGGCGCCCCCCACAGGAAAACGAAGATCACCGACTTGGCGCGCGAGCCTGGCGACGCGCTGGCGAGACCACCAGACAACCCCAATCCCAGCGGGACCGAAGCCCCCAGTTTCAAGAACGAACGACGACTGAAGCCATCGCAAGTTCTCGCTCGAAACGATCCGATGTCGAGCATTTAGGACGTCCTCCCCAGCAAGGGCAAGTCTTCTAAGACACACTGCAAGGCTGACGCGATATGTGCCGACATCTCCGCCTCAGCCCGTTGCCCGTCACGGTGTTCGAGGGCCGCCAGAATGCGGAGATGTTCGGTATGCCCCTGGGCCAGCCGTTGCGGACTGCGGGCCACTCGCGAACGCACGAACCGGACCAGGTTGTTGTAGCGCTGAATCTCGCGCAGCAGTTTGCCATTCCCACACGACTCGGCCACCAGGCGGTGCAGTTCTTCATCGAACCGGCGTTCGCCGTTGCCCCACTGGTCGTCAGTATGCGGGGTCGCCTTGGTGGCGAGCAATCGCAATTCACGCAGTTGATCACTACTGATTTGCGCTGCCGCAAAGCGCGCCGCCGAAGCTTCCAGGATCTGCCGCACCTGATAGGTCTCGATGACATCGCTTCGCGACATCTCCACGACGGTTGCCTGCCGATTCCGTTGATTGACCACCAGCCCCTCAGCGGCCAGCCGTCGCAGGGCCTCACGCACAGGAGTCCGGCTGACATGAAACTGAGTCGCCAGGCTCACTTCATTGAGCTCTTCCCCACCTTGAAATTGTCCCGAGACGAGTGCCTCGACGATTCGCTGATGGACCAGATCGCCCAAAGAAACATTGGGTGCCAGGCTTTTGAATTCAATAGTCTTGGACATAGGCTGTACTTCCGACGATTCCATTAACCGACCGACCCGCAATATCTGGATACTGTATACAGTACGAAATCCGAGAGGCTGCGACAAGAGAAAACGTAGTCACCCGCGGAATTTGTTCCTCGTATAATTTGATCGACGACCTCCGCCACAAGACACTCACTTTGGCCGTTAGACAAATCAGCCGCTGGGCGTTAGCCCACGGTTCCGGGAAACAATAGACTCGAATTTCCAGTCGAACCGGACGCTAACGCGTGCCGGCTGATAGGGTCGCCCCCAATCGGAGAAATCCCATGACCGAGCAGCAGCAGATTCAGGCCTTCCTGGAGGGGACTCCCCACGCGGTCGTCGGGGCCTCACGCGATCGGTCCAAATATGGCAACAAGGTGCTGCGAGTCTACCTGCAGAATCA
>JAQGHS010000292.1 GCA_028291605.1 Planctomycetaceae bacterium
TCGCTGGCGCTTCGAGCTTGTATTCACCAGGCAATTCGCCTGTCAGATCTCGCGCCGGTGCCGAATGATTTCGCCCTCAACCAGATAAACCACGTCTTCGGCGATGTTCGTGGCATGATCCGCGACGCGTTCCACATGGCGCGAGGCCGAGAACAAATGCATCGTCGGTTCGATCAAATCGGGGCGTTTTTGCATCGTTTGGACCAGATCGGCGATGATCTCCCGGTTCAGGGCGTCGACCTCGTCGTCCTGCGTGCAGACCCGGCGAGCCAGCTTGCTGTCCTGTTCGACAAACGCGTCAATCGCATCGTGCAGCATGTTCAAGGCCAGCTCGGACATATGCCGCAATTTGTCGGGGACTTCGACCTCCGGGCCGGAAGCCAGTCCACGAGCACGTTCCGCAATATTGACCGCCAGATCGGCCACACGTTCCAGTTCGGAGGTAATCTTCAAGATGCTGGCAATGCGCCGCAAATCGACCGCGACCGGCTGGTGCAGCGCCAGGATCTTCAGGCATTCCTCTTCAATCTGGACGTCCCAGCGATCGATTTCATCATCGCGGTCGATCAGCCCCGGGTTCTGCTCCGAGACCGGCTTGCCCAGTTCCACCACCGATTGATTCACCAGTTCTTCCACCATCGCGCACATCGAAAGGACCGATTTGTGCAAGGCGTCCATGTCGCGACGGAGATGAATGGTCATAGCGGTTGGCGAGTGCGTTGGTGGCGAAGAAACGTGTGAGCACTGGCGGAGCCAGTGGCACCCAGACGTCAATCTGTCCATTGAAGATACGCGAAAGAACCCGTCGTCGCAACGATCTGCGAAGGGCACGATCCCGGCCTGCGATCGAATCTGATCGAAACACGATGGGTCCTGCGGAGACCATGAGGCTTGCCTCACTCCGAGGCGTGTGACAGAATCCAGCAGACGCTTGGTTCGAAGTTCGCAAAAACGGTCGTTGCCCGATCCAGGATCTTTTGGCAACGATGACGACATGCACACAACCTGCCACATGAGGAGGGAATCGTGATGTTCTACAGGCCGAAATGGAAATGGCTGGCGTTGGGAATGGTGCTTGCTTGCTGGGCCGATCTGCCCGCTCAGGCACCCAAGAAGACCACAGAAAAAAAGGCTGCGGAGAAAGCGGCGCCCAAAGCAGCGAATCCCGATTCGCTGATCGAGCCCTTCACCCCGCCGACGCTGTCGGAACTCGACACGACAGCCAAGTGGGAAAAGCAGCCCGTTCTGGATGCCTTTGAACTGCTGAAGGCGAAAAAGGCCAAAGAGAAACCGCTGGCTACCGTGGCCGAAGCCCTGAAGCTGCAAAACACGTCCGCCGCCAACAATGATAAGATCCTCAGTGCCCTGGGCAGTTTGCCTGCGAATGACGACGAAGTCGACTGGGATGCCACGTTCAATCGGCATGTCTCGATGGACATCAAGAGCAGCAACGGGATTCTGGTGAGCTCCGCTGCCGAGATGGAAGTCACCGGGTTGATGGGCTTCAGCCTGTTCGCCTTCGACTGGAATTTCATTCCTTTCGCGGCGGCCGAGCACGTCGTGAGTTGGGAGAGCAGCGCCGACCATACGATGGACAAGGTCGTCATGCGTGACGATCTGACCTGGTCCGATGGCAAACCGATTACGGCCCACGACGTCGCCTTTTCGTTTCAAACCATCATGAACCCCAAGGTGCCCGTTCCCGCCGTCCGATCCGGGACCGACAAGCTGCGCTGGGTCGAGGCCTACGACGACCATACGGTGGTCTTTTTCCACAAAGAGGCCCTGGCGACCAATGTGTGGAACGTGATGTACCCCATCCTTCCGAAACACATCTATGAGAGCTCGGTCAAGGAAGATCCCACGCTGATCGACAGCGCCCATCACATCAAGCAGGAAACATCGCCGGTCTCGGGCGGGGTCTACAATCTGGTCAAACGGACGCGCGGCCAGGAGATCATTCTCGAACGCCGCGAAGACTACTACATGCACAAGGGCAAGCAAGTCCGGCAGAAGCCCTTTTTCAAGACGATCCGCTTCAACATCATCGAAGACCGCAACACGGCTTTGCTGGCCCTGAAGAAGGGGGATCTTGATGAGATGATCCTGATGCCGGAAGACTGGAAATCGAAGACGATCGATGCCGATTTCTATTCGAAAAACACTAAGGGGACCGGCGTCGAATGGACCTCATTCCATTTCATGTGGAATATGAAGACCCCCTTCTTTTCCGACGTGAAGGTGCGCCAGGCCATGTCGTATGCCTACGACTATGATGAGATGCACAACACCTTGAACCTGGGTCTGTATGAACGTGCCAATGGGATCTTTCACAGGACGGCCTGGATGTATCCCAAACCGGCTCCGGCGCTGTATCAACAGGATCTCGACAAGGCGGAAGAACTGCTGGACGAAGCAGGCTGGGAAGATTCCGATGGTGACGGCATTCGCGACAAGTTAGTCGATGGCAAACGAGTCAAATTTGAATTCACCATGCTGTGTTCCAATATTCCCGACCGCTTGAAATACAGTACGTTGATGAAGGAATGCCTGGGCAAGATTGGCGTGGTCTGCAACGTGAAGCCGATGGAATTCGTGACGCTCAGCGAAAAGCTGCTGCAGCATGAATTTCAAGCGGCATTCGGCGGTTGGGGTACCGGGTCAGATCCCGACACGTCTGTGAACATCTGGGGAAAGGGCGAAGGCCGCAATTACGGAAATTATCTGAATCCGGAGATTGATAAACTTTATGCCCAGGGCCGCAAGGAATTCGATCGCGCTAAACGAGCGGTGATTTACGGCAAGATTCACACCATTCTCTATAAAGACCAACCCTATACGTGGCTCTATTTCCGCAACGGGTTCTACGCGTTTAACAAAGACCTTCGCGGCTACATGTTCAGCGCGCGTGATCCGTACGGTTACGCACCAGGCATGGGCAGCATCTGGAAGGTGAAGAAGAAATGAGTGACGGCCCAATCCTTCATGTTGGGCGTGTGTGATCGATAAAACGAATCAGCCCGGACGCGAATTGCATCCGGGCTGTTTTATTTTATGCAGCAGAATTCGTGAGAAATCCTGCATTCGTCAGTCGCTCGCCAGAACTCTCACGACTTCTTCTACTTGGATTTCGTGCTGCCTTAACGCATCAGCAATTCGTCTTCGTTAGGCGATTCGGTCCTGAGATCTGTCGGGATGATGAGCTCGGTCTCCAGCGTCTCGCCGTCATCCAACTGCTCTTTGCGAGATGACGTTTGCCGCGGCTGCGTCGCCCCGATCTGGGTTCCGCCGACCACCAGTTGCCGCAGAGCTTGTCTCAGCCCGGTGCGCTGGCTTTGTTCGATCCCGCCGATCATCATGATGTCGTCCACGACATAGTGGTCGCCTTCCTTTTTCATATGGACTTTAGCACCATAGCGGTCGCTGCCCAACACCAGCATGGCTCGGTCGGTCTTTAACAGAATGCTGCTGACGGGCACCTGCAGGAAGGGGGATGGCTCGACCTTCAGCTTCGGAATGCGCTCCATCGACTGAAACACCAGCTTATTGAATTCGCGGGACGAATTGGCCCGGACGACCGTCATGTTGCGACTGGCCAGGGCCTCCGTAAACGCTTGCAACGGAATGACCACCTCCAGGCACTCCTTCAACGAAGTCGGACGATCCATCGCGGGGGCCTTAACGTCGTCCACTAACAGCGAGCCACTCTGATCTCGTAAGATATAGGTCAGAGGCGTCTGCCCCTGATTCACGTCGACTTCCGTCAGGGCTCCGCGGAAACGCGTTTCCGTGATCTGGATGGCCGTCGAGTTGATGGCGTCCAACGGCAGGGATCCGATATTTTCCAGTTCCACGCGTTTCCAGACTCGATTGTTGAAGTCGGTGGTGGCCGACAGATGAATCACCTTCAAATCGCGTTCGGCCAGGGCTTTGGCAAATTCCTGCACCACAGTTTGGGATGAGAAGAGAGCCGACAGACGCTTTTCCTGTTTCGCGGCCAGATCGTGCAACGTGACTTCTTCCACGAGGTACGGTTTCGTGGAGGTCGCACTATCATCGATCGCATTGCCCTCGTCATCCCGTTGCGGCGGCCCCTGGGTCAATGACAGGCGAATAATCTGATTCTCGTGCTTGATCAGGACTTCGGCCCGAGTCATCATCAACTTAATGTCGACGTCCCCCTTGGCGGAATCGATGTCTGGCAACGGAACCTTGCTCAGGTCCGCTCCATCCAGGTTCGAGCGATAGAAGCGTGTGACGCACAGCTTCTGAATTTCGGGTTTGTCACTCTTGCGATAGGCCTCGCAGAAGCGGATGGCCGTCAACATCACCTGGGCCTGCTTGCGGAGCGATGGAATCGATTCGCCGTCGCGGCGAGATTGAACGGCCAGATCATCAGCCAGCCACCGGCCGTCGCTTTGGCGCATCGTCAACAGGATCTCGCCGACTTTGCGGGGCAGGCGCACCAATGCCATGTTGGCATGCCCTTCGACCTCGGGCTTTAACTTCTTGCGATTCAGATCAGTCGTGACTTTTGCAGTGAACTTGGCCAAGCCGGATTCCGGCAGCGGTTCGAGGGCTTTGCGCAAATCGGGCGTACTCGTAGCGAGAATCTCTTCACGTTTACCGCTTTCCCACGCATCCAGGAACTCCTGAATACTCAGCAACAAATCCATCTGTTCGGCCACGGTCTTGTTGACCTGACCCGGCTTGAGGCGGCGTTTAAATTCGACGTCGTCGACGACCCAGCGATTGGTTTTCTCGTCCTTGATCAGATCGATGTAGAGTTTGCGTTTTTTCTCGCCGACTTCCACGAGCACGCGTTTCTGATCGGGGCTTTCGTCGTCGACTTTCACGACCTTCACGTCGCCGGCCGGAATGTTCAACAACTTAATGGCGTCGACGGCTTCCTTATGGCGCAGAGCGGTGGCCTGGAATTCGGGCGATGTCGACTTCTTCAGGTCCTCAAAATCAGATTTCTGAAGGCTCTCTGTGAAGGAGCTAATTGTGCGCGTCTCCAGAATGTGCGCGCACCCGGCGAATCCAGCCAAGCTGGCACCGCACAACACGAGTGACCAAAGTCTGCGCTGCATGACCGCCATCCTTAGGCGTGGAGGGAATACCGGAACCGATGTGTGATGTGATGAATCAGGCGAGGGCATACGAAAATCGTACTTCACAGGTCTCGGTGAACCGTGAAAGGCAAAGTTCGAATCGAATTTTAGCGGAGGGATTTTTTCAACGTGGAGGACGGCAGGTCGACCCGTTTGAGGGCTGACTGCTGCGGCCACGTCTGTGGATCTGCATAGAAGGGAGGCTTGGAGCGGCGGTTTATCTCAGAAAGGATCGGCAAGGTCAAGAGGGGCTTTGTGTGAATAAGCAAATCCTGCCGGACCCCCGCCTCCCGTCTCGGTGATTTGCCTCAATAATGCCGGAATCACGAGGTTCTTCTCAAGTCGCTGGCTCGATCTGTAGAAGCAGACTTATCGGAGAAACTCCTCTTGGCAGTGACGTCGGGGTCTCGGTTAGAATCGCGGCCCGACAACGCCGAAACGCATCGTGCATAATTCAGGCGAGCGTCCGGCGTAAGCCGGATGGTTGTTAGTGACTGTCGGTCAGATTTCGCGTGATTTAAATCTTGTTGTGGAGTGCCACCGATTTTACAAGCGCTGGTCGCCGCACAAAGCACTGGCAGAGCCAGTGGCACACAATTCAAGAGTCAGTGATCTATTTCGCCAGTAGGTTTGAATCACGCGGAATAGACGGTGAGACCGTGTAACAACCATCCGGCTTACGCCGGACGCTCGCCTAAGAACACTCATCACTTCGTGATGGCACATCACGTCATTAGATAACAACCCAGGAGCAGCGGTACACAATGATTTGGGAAACCGCCTTCGAATTGTGGTCTCAGCTTTCCAACTTCGGTACCGCACCAACGAACCGGATGCGCTCCCGCCGGCGTCTCATCGCACATGAATCGGTGGAAGTCGTCCCGTGCGAAACATTGGAAACTCGTGCGCTGCCGAGTGCCTTGTCGATCGTCATTGACTATCGCTTTGACACCAACAACTTTTTCGATACGCAGGAGAAGAAGGACCTCTTTCAGCAAGTGGCAAATCTGTACGCCACCCGGATCACCGATAACTTAAGCGCGATTTCGCCATCGGGGTCCAACACGTGGCAAGCCGCCTTTACTGATCCGGCGACAGGACAATCGGCAACCGTCAGTAATATGTTTGTCGCCACCGACACGTTGATCGTATTCGCCGGAGGCCGCGATCTGGATGGCAGCACGCTGGGGATCGGGGGCCCGGGGGGCTATAGCGCCCACGGCTCATCGAGTTGGCTGTCCGTAGTCGATCATCGAGGCCAATCGGGCGCAACGGGCAGCAACCCGACCGACTTCGGCCCCTGGGGCGGCAGCATCACTTTTGATACGGTAGGAACAAACTGGTTCTTTGGTACCACGACCACCGGACTGGATAGCAATGAGGCCGACTTTATGTCCGTCGCCATGCATGAACTGGGTCATATCCTGGGATTTGGGACATCTGAATCATTCGACCACTTTGTCTCGAACGGCAAATTCACGGGGACCAAGGCCACCGCAGAATATGACGGCACCGGCAACCCACCCCTCTATTCGGACGATTCGCATTGGGCCGACGGGGTGACGGACGGCGGCCAGGAAACGGCGATGGATCCCGCGATCCTGCTGGGAACCCGCAAGCTCTTCACGAATCTCGACTGGGCAGCGATCGACGATATTGGCTGGACGCTCACCAGCGCCAATCAGGCGGCGTCACCGATCATTACCTTGCCCGGTCCCATCCCCACTTATATGCGGGGTGGCGTGCGCGTCATTCTTGATCCAAATGCCACCTTCGAGAACCCGGGAAATTTGATGCTGAAGGGATCGCAACTCGTAGTTTCCGACATCTCGACCGTGACGAAATACGACGCGATCACGATTACTACCGGGAACGGAATCACCAAGTCCGGGGCGACGCTTAAGTACAATGGCGTCTCGATCGGAACCTACTCGAACGGCTCGGGAAACACCCCCTTCAAGATCACCTTCAGCTCCAAAGCCACCGCGGAAGCAGTCCAGGCATGCTTACGCAACATTCAGTTCTACACATCCAGCCAGCAAGCCGGAACCCTCGACCGCACGCTGAATTTCCGGATCCTCAACATGAACGGTCAGAATTCGGCACCCACGATGAAGACCGTGCACGTGCTGTAACCGTACGTATTCCGTAGCCCGACTCATCCCGTAGCCTGACTCTCCAGAGTCGGGACTCTCTCTGAGAAGGTACCCCGACTCAGAGAGCCGCTACAACAACGGTTTCATCCCAGCCAACAGCCCGCAATGAATCAGCGTCGGCACGACCGGAGTCGATGCTTCCAACCCCGCCGCAGACAACCACTGTCGATATTCTGCAGCGCTATAAGCTCGCCCCTCAGTCAGCGTAAACAACGCGGCGGAATACAGCGCGATCGGTAGGGGACCGCCCAGGTCATCCTGCAGGAAGACGTCATGAATGACGAGCTGTCCTCCCGGCACCAACGCATCGGCACAACGTTGAACCAATTGCCGACACTGCGGCTCGTCCCAATCGTGCAAGATATTCGACAACAGAACCGTATCCGCCTGAGGCAAAGGATCCCTGAACATGTCGCCGGAATGACATATTAATCGATCGGCCACGCCAAATTGCTCAGCGAATTCCTGCGCGACTTTTAACACCTCCGGACGATCAAACACGATCGCCCGTAACTGAGAATACTGCCGCAGGCAGGCCACGCTATAGATGCCCGTTCCGCCTCCCACATCCAGCAGCGTGTCACCCACCAGGTTGATCGTCGAGGCCAATACGGGTGCGACATTCTTGGCGCGGCCGGCCAGCGCGAGTGTCAATCGACGCGCCGACGCTTCCTGCTCCATCGCCGAGTCGATCCCCTCACGATAGATGAAGGCCGCACCCGCATCCGATTTCTCTGCGTGAGCCGGACAGTTTGATCTCAGCCGCTGCACCATTTCCAGGACACCCGGACTCTGCGCCGCCAGCCCGACATAGTCGCCCACATAAAACTCGGTCCCCGGCAGCAGATGTTCGCGCGCCAGGTCCGTCAGCGCCAACTGACCGGTCGCAGTTTGCGTGACCAGTTGCATCGCCCGCAGAGCCGTCGTCAGAACAACCAGCGGCCGACGAGCCAACCCCAGCCGCGCCTGCAATTCATCACTCGTCAGAGGCCCTGCCGCCAGCAACTCAAACAGCCGGAAATGAGCCACCGCGGCAGTCAACAACTCAGATCCATAGCTCCCACGAAAGTGCTCGAAGATCAGAGTCGGGTCAATCAGAGGAGGAACAAGTGCAGCCATATAGGACTCAGAAAAGGAAGTCAAAGATAGTCGTTGATCGCTCCGCGATCATAACGCGGACGCAGTATCGACGACCTTCTACCAATAATCCATCTTCGAAGATTCAGCGCGACGAATGGCGGGCGATCAGCCTGATATCCACTCTTTAAACCCCTGCCACGTCGCTACTGCGAATGCGTTATGATCGCGGAGCGATCAACGACTATCTTTGTCGCTCCGCTCCTGCTACGACTTCTTCTGCGAAAACAGCCATTCCATCATCTTGGGATCGGCATACGCGGGAGCCCAGGAATTGTGGCCGACGCCGGGGTACTCAGTGTAGCGCGGCTGGCCTCCGGCTTTCTTAATCGCCTCGATCATCTTGCGCGAACGATGCGGCTTGACGGCCGTATCTTTGTCACCGTGGAACGCCCAGACCGGCACCTTGGCACTCTTTGCGGCCACGGCCTCATCACCACCACCACACACCGGAACTGCGGCCGCCCACATGTCGGGATGGCGCGTGATCAAATCCCAGGTCCCGTAGCCGCCCATCGACAAACCCGTCACATACTGCCGCTGCTGGTCGATACGGTATTCCTTCTGCAACGAGGCCATCAATTCCAGAACCAGCTCAATCGTGGCCGAATCCTCGGGCAACTGCTGATGAGCATCCAAGCTCCAATCCACTTCGACCCAGCGCTTGCCGTCCGGGCATTGGGGGGCGAGGACAAATGCCGGATACTTCTCGCGGTTTTCCGGCTTCGCGAACTCTTTGGTGCCGTGTACCAACTGCTTCACGTTGTCGGCACCGCGCTCTCCGGCCCCGTGCAGAAACAAGACCAGCGGGTACTTGGCCGTACCCTTGGCGTCATAGCCCTGGGGAATCATCAGTCGATAGTGCAGCTTTTCGCCCTTCGCGTTTTCAAATACGCGAGCTTCGTAAAGCTCGTCGGCGAACGACCATTGCGTAAAACCGAACAGACACGTCAGAACGAGAAACGACCGGCGACACAATCTGCTCATGAGATTCACCTTTTCAACAGGGCGCGTTGTCAATGAAGTGGGGTGATGATGGTTCATCAGGCAATATGATAAGCAGG
>JAQGHS010000298.1 GCA_028291605.1 Planctomycetaceae bacterium
GCAGCCTTCTTTTGCGCTGCGGAAAATAGCTCGAGTGCCGTGTCGACCTTGGTCTTGTCTTTCTCCATCTCTTGCCAGTTCAACTCGCAGTAAGTGAAGAAGGAGTGCATCTCTTTCTCCGCCGGTCCGTAAAACAGGCGGCAGTATTCGCGGAAGATCGCATCGGCATTTTGCTCTTTACCGCCCCAATACATCTTCGCTGTGAAGTACACCATGAAGTGATTAAAGCCGATGCCGACCGTGTCGAAGTTCTGTGTGGTGAGGGAGATATCCTCGCCCTGAGAGAGGCCCTTGGTGGCATTAATGCTGTCTCCTAAAACATGCGGCAGATACGCGGGCAGGTACCACCCGCGATCGATGAAGGGGTAGTTCTCGAAGATGATGATCGGGTTTTCCGTCTTCGCCACCCAGGCCTCACGAAGTTGACGGAATTCGGCCTGTTGTTGCGGCTTACTATTGAGTGGCTGGCGTCCGCCCACGATCGAGACGACCACATTGGGCTCCAGCTTGGCGATCTTCAACGGTGGCAGCGTGTAAATCCCGTAAGCACAGTTAAGAATCTTCTTGTCGGGATGCGTCTTGCCAACTTCCTTGGCCACGCGGTTGACGAAACCCCAAACGTAGTCAGACAACAGTCCGCGATTGTCACGCTCGGGCGAATCCTTGCCCGCACACAGCGGGCACTGGCACATTGAGGTATAGCCGTCCGGCGGCATGATCGAGACCATATCGGTCTTATAGTGATCGAACTGCGCACGGACGTAACGTACCGTCTCCTGAAACAATTCTTCATTCGAGTAACACAAATGATTGTTCGTCTGCCCGGGGGCATAATTCCGTTTTCCGCCGTACAGAGCGAACCATTCCGGATGCGCCGCGAAGATCTCATCGCGATGCGTCATCGTATCCATTCCATGAGCGTCCTGAATGTCGAACGGGTCGCGCATGCGGAGTCGCATGGACCACATTGCTGACTCATATCCATTCGTCGCGGCAAACCGGAAACTAAATCGCCGCAATGCGAAGTCCGGTCGCACGGTCTCATCGATCTTCGGCAGCGGAATCGTCTTGAGAGTCGGCACGATCTCGCCCAGTTCCCCCGGCAGATACCAGCGGACGCCGAGTCGTTCTAGGAAACCGTTGACGGCATTAAATGAACCCCGCTCGTCATAGCACCAGAGGTCCAACGGTAAGGGTTTAACGGTTCCCGCTTGTGCCGTAGGCTGGCCGATATTACCCGGCAGCCGGATCCGGTTCTTGTACATTAAGATGTTGGGGATGCCCCATTGCGCACCGGTAAGCTTCTCCCACTCGCGTTGAGTTTTGCCATTCACGATTTCGCCGTTGTGCTTCGCCCAAGGCTCGATCGGCGTAAAGTCCGCGTCATCGCCGATCAGTACCAGCCAGTCTGCGCCCGAGACGATGCGATAGGCCCCCTGTCGCAGTCCGTCGGCCGTAATCTTGAGCCGATCTGTGTGCGAACTCTGTCCGATGTAAATCTTCACGGGCTGCACACCGCTGGGCTGCGTCACAATCGGCAGTTTCGCCCCCGAGATCTTTTCGACGTAGACCTGTAACTCATGCGCCGCCAGCCGGGTGCTGCGAGGCGGATTCTCGGCGAGAATGATCTCGGCCTGAGGCTGGCCATCGCGAGTCAGGGACAATTCGGCAGCCGCCACCGAAAGGTCGCCGTACCCGAGAATGCAAAATGTGAGAATGAGGTATTTCATGGTGCAGTCTGCGTTTCCCGAGACCGTTCGACCGGCGCGAACGTAAAGAGCGTATCGTGACGGCCTGATTCTGCAGTACATCCAGGTTTGAAGCAATCCGGAAAAGACTTGGTGTACCACTCGCTACAGTCCGTATCCTACCCTCAGACATGAACATTGGACACCACTAGTGTCGTGGTATAAAATCCATGTTCAAGATGGGTCATGATGCAAAGTATCCTTGATTTGTCTCGCATCATCATGAGTTAGGCGGTGGATCGTGCTTGGCCGTCTGATAACCTTTGTTGCCACGGCAACTGCAACAGTCCTCGTCCTCGGTGCATGCATCACTCCGTTTTTTCCAACTGTTATCGCTATTATGGTGGCCGGCAGCGAGCTCCACACCATGCGAGACACCGGTTTGCCGTCTTCCGTGAATGTCCTGCAATGGACGGAGTGGCGCCCGGGCGACGGGCGCATTTACTGGACCGACTATTCACCCAATTCGGGGAAGTTACAGGACGCGAAGATCGTCGCCTATCGAATCGGCCATGCTCGGGGACTTCTCTCGAAATTCACCTTCTACCAGGCACGCTATGCTCTGGCTGATGGAACGGAAGTCATCGCCCCGGCGAATGGTCCAATACCACTGATCAGTTCCTGGATCCCAGGCGTTATCGGCATGACATCCTTGCAGCTTGCCGTATCCGCGTTGATGTTCGTGTGGGTGACTCGACGGTCTGGGCAAGAGGCGATATCGCAAGACATCACAGGGGCATTCGAAACAGGTGACTTATGACTGAACCTGATCGCAAGCGAGACCGCAAGACCTATCAGGTCATCATCTTGGCAATTATTGTCGGGTTGCTGTTCTTGTACGGAACGGCCATGGGACTGATCGATTCCTTCCGTGTTGTCGCGGAGTCTTCTGGAGCGGAAGTGCACGACCTGTTGCGACATAACCGGTGAGGCGGCAGAAAGACTTTAAAAGATGCTGTTCGCTAATGTCGGTTTGCCGATGATCTGTGTTGAGTTGCCGTTCCTCACGGCGGCACTCCTGCCGGTCGTTTTGCTGGAGTCCGCGGTGTACCGTTGGCGGCTGTCTGTCACGTGGAAGCAGTCAGTATGGGGCACATTGCGAGCCAACTTGTGGTCCACGTTTGTTGGCGTACCGCTCGCCTGGCTGGTCCAAACGGTTTGTCAGTTGGTCGGCGGGGGAGGTGGGATCTGGGATTTGGATACTCCGATAAATCGTCTGGCGAGTGTCACGCTGCAGTCGGCATGGCTGGTCCCGCACATGGGCGAATATGATTGGATGATTCCAGCGGCGGCGTTGTGCCTATTGCTGCCCTGCCTGATTGTGTCGGTCGCCGTCGAGCACAGCCTGCTTTTGCGTTACTGGCCCGGTGTGCCTGTCCGCCAGATGTTCGGTGTGGCAGTGCTCGCCAACGTGCTGTCCTACGTGATTCTGGCGGCATACTGGAGCGTTCAACTCTTCAAGGGTTTGGCTGCACACCAGACGTGACACGTGGATTAACCTAGACGTTGAGCCATTGATTAAACATCGCGTTTGTTGATCGCCAATAGATTCCGCCGACTTTTCGCGAAAGGAGGCTTCAATGACAATCTCGTCGCGGATTCCGGAAGGAACTCCAAATTGCTGTCCAGTCTGTGGCGGTGCGGTCCGTATCGATCCCTCCGTACCCCTGGGTGACGCACCCTGTCCGGCGTGTGGAACACTGCTGTGGTATGTGGTGGGCGAAACGCAAGTCCGTTTATTCAATCCCCAGGATGGCGGCTTAATTGATTTCATTGCCGAACTGTTTGGAATCAGCCCGGAAGCCGTGCGGGCTGGCCGGCTGGACGAGTTCGGTTTGGAGTCCCTGGACATGGTCGAACTGGTTATGAAATTGGAAGAGTCCCCGTAGGATAGGCATCCTGCCTGTCAATCGCGAAGCGACAATACCGTTCACCAAGAGACTGCGGCGATCAAACCACCAATCATCAGATGAATGGACTACGGGCTTGTCGCTTGAGGCGACAAATGACAGGCAGGATGCCTATCCTACGGAAGAATTCTGGACCGGTTTGTTATGACGACTCCGGAACATACGATGGTGGGAATTCACTCGGCGTTTGCGCTGGGGTTGCATCGTCGTTATGGATGGCAGAGCGTCGCGATGGCTGGTATCGCCAGCAATGTTCCGGACTGGGATGGCATCGCCATGTTCGTCGACATGGCCCGTTTTGAATCGATTCACCGCGTGTGGGGCCACAATTTTGTATCGATCCTGCTCACGTCGATACTCCTCGCCGTGACCCAATTTCGCTGGGACTGGCTGGGCAGAATTGGCCGCTTGTTTGCGGACAGGTTTTCCATTCCGAAACAAGACTCGCCTTACAGCCTGACCGCGGCGCGTTCCAACTTTGGTTTTCTGTTATTCTTCGGTATCGCATTCGCTGCTCAGACCGTGCATCTGCCATGTGACATGGTAGTCTCGGGAGGTAGTGGCCTGAACGACTGGTCCGTCGAACCCTGGTGGCCGTTTTCGGATGTGGGGTATGTTTATCCGATGATTCCGTGGGGCGATCCTGGACCTACGCTCATTCTGATGTCAGGAGCTGTCATTGCGGCCAAGTGGCCCCATCGGACCATTATCATCTCCCGTTCAACCATCGGAGCGTTGCTGGTATACTTGTTAGTGCGTCGTTTTGTGACGCCAGTTTGACGCTCACAAATGCGATATTAGCGCCCGAGACTAAGCTGGACGATCTCCGGCATTGGCGATTCAGAAAAGGAGAACTGATGATTCGTAAAGTGATGATTCTGGCGTTGGTCCTATTGGCCTCACAGGGGGGCGCAGCTCCGCCCCTTCAGGACTCGGTCGTCGCCGCGCTGGGCCCGAAGCTGTACCGAGATGGTGACGTCGTGGAAATCCTCGACGTCACTGCGACTTCCCCCAATTTCGAACAGGGTGATTCGGTAACGGTGAAAGGACGGGCGCGACTCCAGAGCCAGGAATCTGCCAATCTCTGCCTGCTACTCACCCAGACGAAAGGCGATGGGAAGGAAGATACAGATCGGTCGCAAACGGTCACGATTTCCAAAGGTCTGCAAGAGTTTGAACTGAAAATCACGATCAAACATCAGGGTGTGCTGCACCTCACCTACTATCAATCGAGTACGGGCAAGCCGTTTGGTGGCACCTATTTTGGAACCGCAAAGCAAATGAAAGAGATTTCCAAAATGGATTTGAGTTACTACTTGAATCGCTAGTTTCTAGAATGGGGCGAGCACGGGCATCAGGTCTACAAAGTTCATATCGGAAATGAGAAATGGAAATGAATCGCGAGGCCAAGGTTGCGGGATTTGTGAAATCCATCTGGAGTCGCAACGTCCGTGAAACCGTTGTGAGTTTCATCTTGATCGCCTGGATTGGTGTTGATCTCTGTCTTACGGCGGCTCCTGATCTCATGACCTGCGGGAAGGTTCTGTTGTTGTTGGGCATCGGGGTGGTTCTCGCGGTTCTGTGGGGCCAGTTGCATATTCCCAGGTCCGAATTGAGCCTCGCACCGCCAGGTGACAATGTCGAACGGTGGAGGCACCACATGACGCAACAGTCGCGATTTCTGCGATACGCTTGGCTGTGGTACGTTCTGCCCCTGTTCGTCCCCGGAACACTCATTGTCCTCAGCCGGGTGGACGAAGTTCCCACGGCCCGCCTGGTGACACTGGGCGGTGTTGCGTTGTTGATTGGTGCTGCGGTGGTCTGGCTGAATATCGCAGTTGCCAAAGGCATCGAGAGAGATCGTGATCTCTGGCTAGACGATCGTTGCGTGTAAGATGGGCACTCTTGCCCGTCTCCGAATTCGAGACATCGCAACAAGACAGACGGGCAGGAGTGCCCATGTTACGGATCATCGGCGCGGAGCCCGATCTTTAACTGAAGAGCACACGCCGATGAATCAACACTGCTGCGAGGACATGCAGCGACATGTCGAGGGAGTTTGCGACGATCACCCTAACCGATTTGATTGCCCCGACTGCCTTGTGGATTATCGGGAGAACCGACACGAGTATGGGTTGATTGTCCACGACGGCGGTTCGTCGTCGATTCGCATTCGGTATTGCCCGTGGTGTGGTAGCACGCTGATCGGAAAGACATAAAATATCTGGTTCCCTGCCGCCGCCAAGTTACCGCGTTTTAGAGGCGTATTGGTATGACAGTTTTACGTGGATTCATCATCACCATTACGAGCGGTGTCGTGTTCGCACTTGTGGGAGCTCTGGCCGGATACTCTCTGGGGCTGATCGCGCCAGACTATTATCGCACGGTGTTTCGCATGCCACCTGAGATCTCGCTCGATCTGGCGCAAGCAGGCCTGGGACTCGGTGCTACTCAAGGCTTGGGGGCCGGAATCTTGATTGGGCTGGCCATCGTGGTGACCGTGGCGTGGTACAATTTACGTGCCCTTGAAATCCAGACGCGTCACAAGGGCCCGCCGGCGTGAGTTGATTGATAAACCGATAGGTGCGTTTCATGGCGATGTTCTGGCCACGAATGCTGATTGCCCTTTGGATACTGTCTCCGGCCCTTGGTTGGTGCGCGGAGACTGACGTCCAGAAAGTGCAGACGCTCATCCAGAAACTCAAGGATCCCGACCCAACGGTTCGTGGTTTGAGCGTTCGAGAACTGGCGAAAATCGGCCCCGAAGCGCGGGCCGCAATTCCGGCGTTGATTGAGGCGTTGGTCGACGACGAGCAATTCGACGAAAGATACGAGCGGATCTGTGCCGAGGCATCCCAAGCGTTGTTCGAGGTGGGGCTCGAAGCGATCCCTGCTCTTACGGCGGCGGTGGCCGCAGACGAATTCGCTGGCCGCCAGCATGCGCTCGATTGTCTCGCCAAGTTTGGACCGCGGGCGAGAACATCGCTGGACGCGATCGCCAAAGTTCTGTCTGGGCCAGTTCTGATGGATTATGACAATGCGCAAGAGGCGCTTTGTCAAATCGATGCACACGGTTCGATCGCCGTTCCCATCCTGGAACGATTTCTGAAAAGCAAGCGCAATACGACAGAGGGTGATATTGACGGCGGCGAGGTACTCAGAAAGCTATGGCGTTATCCCGATCATCCTCGGACCTTGCCCCTGTTGTTGGCGGCAGTCAAGAATCCAGATCCAGAAGTACGTGGTGGCGCGGTGCTGGCGCTTACGCGCACTCCGGGGCATTCCGATCAGATTGTCGCCGCACTGCTGCCATTACTTCACGACCGTAAAATGAAAACCATCCTGGAAACGTCGATCTGCATAGTCAATAAGCAACGTATCATGGACTATGTGCTGACGGCACTCGCCGCTCATGGGGCGCCGGGTGAGAAAGTCGTCCCGGAATTGATTAAGGAATTAGAAGTTCCCGTTGCGGGCCCATTTGACGAACCGAGGATCAAAGTTGTCCTCTGGAGTATTTCCGAGTTCTCACCAACACCTCCGGGGACTGCCGGGCGTGTCCTGAAATCCTATGAGCAAGCTGTCGAGAGACGCCGTGCGGCCGTTAAATTCCAGAAAGTCCCGGAAGATTTTATAGACACCGAATTGATCGCTATCTCGTGCCTGGCTCGGATGCCGCAGCAGGCTGCGGAGTTCACCCCGAAATGGAAAGCCTGGCTGAAGTCCCCTGATGAACATCAGCGATTTGAAGCGGCGATTGTGCTGGCCTCAATCGATCCTGATCACCATCCAGATGCAGTAGATCAGGTTCTGAAAGTGATTGATGAGCAAAGTGGGCAGTTTACTGAGCAAGATGCATATGTACTCCATTTAGACCGTGCCCATCGATTTTCCACGTCGACAGCGGATTGCATTCCGGAGATCGCGGTTAGGTCGTTGTTGGCGAATCCCAGGCTGCTGGAGCGCATTCTTCCCAAGATCGCCGAATGGACTGTCAAAGGCATAGTTCCCTGGGACGATGCCGCGCTGCGGCGGAACATGAAACGACTGCAACCGAAAGCAGCGGTATTTGCCCAGGCGCTGTTGGACAAGTCGTATTCCGAAGATTGCCAGGCGGCGGTGCGGGCACTAGGACCGGACATCGTTCCGATCCTGATTGCCAATGCTCGCCAGAGACTCGCAGCGTATCAGGCGGATCCTAAAGCGGATCATTGGACAACAGCGCCTGTTCTCGAACTCCTACCAAATTGGTCAACTCCCGCAGTTACGGCGTGGAAGGTGCTGCTGGACTATTCGAACTCAACTAATCCCCATTATCGTGCGGTGGCGTATGAGGTTTTGGGCAAGATCAGGGTCTTACATGGAAAGGCTCTGCCTGAACTGCTGAAGGGGCTAGGGGATTCGCGGTGCATCGTGCGAGTTGCCGCGGCCAACGGGCTGGGACTGATTTCCGACCGGAATCGTGTGGTCTGTCCAGCTCTGATTGGAATGCTCGCGGATGACTTCGCCGACGTCCGGGTCGCCGCACTGGAATCTCTGGTGAAATTGGGAGTGGATGAACCGGGAGTGCGTGATGCCATCCAGAAGGTCTCACAAGATCCGCATCCGTATGTGCGTCTGCTGGCTTCGGAAGCGTTAGGGCCAAATAAACCGTGAGGGTTGGAGATGTTCTGGCGACGAATGCTCATTGTCGTGTGGTTACTGTCTCCGGCTCTCGGCTGGGGCGCGGAACCTGACGTCCAAAGCGCTCAGGAACTGATTGCAAAACTCAAGGATGCCGACCCGACGGTTCGTGGTAAGAGTATCCGCGCATTGGCGAAATTCGGCCCCGAAGCCCGTGCTGCGATTCCGGCATTGATTGAAGCGCTGCCCGATACCGAATCATTCAATGACCGATTCGGGCGATTCAGCATCAGCACCGCGGCCTACCAGACATTGTACGACGTGGGCATCGAAGCGATTCCCGCACTCACGATCGCGGTCGACAGTACAAAACCACATGTCGGCCACAGTGCCATCGATTGTCTCGCCAGATTTGGACCGCGGGCCAGAAGTTCGCTTGAGGCGATCGTCAAAGTCCTGTCAGACCCCGATCGAGACAACCACTTCAGTGCCTGCGCGGCGCTCAGTCGAATCGATGCCGATGGTACGGTTGCGGTGCCCATCCTGGAACGGTACTTCAACACGAAATCGATCGCGAAAGATGACTATGGACAAGGCATGGTAATCGAACTGCTGGGACGATACCCCAATCATCCTCGTACCTTGCCAATGTTACTCGCCGCCTTAAAGCATTCGAATCCGGAAGTGCGGGGCGGCGCGGTCCAGGCGCTGACCGACATGCGCGGGCGTTCCCAGCAGATTATCCCTGCGTTACTGCCGTTACTGCACGACAGAGGATTGAAAACGAAATTCGAGATGTCGGCGCATTGTGCGACTGTCGATCGGCAAGGTGTGTGGCGCTATGCAGCCATTGCACTCGCGTTGCAAGGTGCGCCCGGCGAGAAGGTCGTTCCGGAATTGCTTCAGGAGCTGGAAAATCCCGATCCGAAAGAGGTTCACAATTCGAATGCCAAAGCGGTGCTGTGGCAAATTCTAGAGTTTTCGGCATTTCCGCCGGGAACTGCGGCACGTCTGCTGCGTTGTTATGAGCAGGCCGTCGACAGGCGTCGCGAGACGATGAAACTGGAGAAATTCGATCAGTACGAAGTGACTGCTGAATTGCTCGCGATTGCGAGCCTGGCGCGAATGCCGCGGCAGACTGCCGAGTTCACCGCGAAATGGAAGACGTGGCTGAAGTCTCCCGATGAATATCAACGATTCGAAGCGGCGATCATTCTGGCCACGATCGATCCGGACCAGAATCAGGACGCAGTGGACCATCTATTGGAAGTGATTAACCTGGCGAGTGAGGAATTTGACTTCGACATTTCATTCGAGTTAAGACGTCGTCGCGCCGTGAGATTCCCCAAGGCATGGTCGGATTTGATTCCGAAGTTCGCCGTCGGATCTCTGTTATCGAATCCCAAGTTGGTGGAGAAATTTCTGCCCGATCTGGCCGAATGGTGCCGCAAGGGTCTAGTTCCCTGGGACAATCCCGCGTTCATGCGAAGCTTCAAGCGACTCCAGCCGGAAGCCGCTTACGTCGCCCAGGCGCTGTTGGAGAAGTCGTATCCTGAAAGTTGCCTTACAGCCATTCGGACGCTGGGACCGGACATCGTCCCCATCTTGATCGCCAATGCTCGCGAGGCGTTGGAAGTGTATCAGGCAAGTTCCGAACAGGACGATTGGACATCTTCGCAGTATCTCGAACTCCTGCCTGATTGGCCCACTGCTGCCGTGACGGCGTGGCCGGTGATTCTGGAGTATGCGAACTCACCCAATCCCCATTTTCGCGCCGCCGCGTATGAGGCCTTGGGAAAGATTCCGGGCCTGCATGACACAGCTCGCCCCGAACTCCTGAAGGGATTGCAGGACCCGCGTTGCATCGTGCGAGTTGCCGCGGCCCACGGGCTGGGGCTGATTTCCGGCCAGAATCGCGTGGTCTGCCCGGCGCTGATGCGCGCGCTTGCGGATGACTTCGCCGATGTCCGGGGCGCGGCACTGGAATCTCTGGTGAAATTGGGAGTGGACGAACCGGGAGTGCGCGACGCTATCCAGAAGCTCACACAAGATCCGCATTCGTATGTGCGTTTGCTGGCCACGGACGTGTTGTCGCCTAAGAAGCCGTGACGGCTGGGGAGCGATTCGTCTATGATTTATACTCTCTACTTTGTTCGATTTTCTTGTGATGAGCAGATCTCGTGATGGAAAAGCAGACTCCAGAGCCAAACCCGGATGCCGGTGCGACGCGGTTGCTGGTGGGCCTGATGCTGATTGCTGCGATTGCCTTGGGGGGCGTGGCCTGGTTGTCGCGCGGATCATGGGGTGCGGCGAGGCCAGACGACCCCGCGTTGCCCGGTGCGGTGAAGATTCCGAAACTCGCCTATCGACCGCGCGAGCCTATTGATACCGCCGGATTCCTGCTGGTCGGCGCGCTGCTACCTAAGTGGGAGCCCAAGGCCAGTCTGGCCACCATTAGCGAGGCGTTCCAACGCGTGGGTTATCGCAACATTGAACGGCTCGATGCCGATCTGGCTGATCCGAATATCGATGATCAGAAGCGGGCCTCGCTGTTGATGAATAAAGCCGAACTGCTCAACTATGAGGGAGATCCCAAACAGGCCTATCAGGTTTTGGAGCAGGGACGGGCGTTGGTGGAGAAGACGGAACTGTTCGCTCAGCGCGGCTTGTTCACCTTCATTTTTTATCAGGGCGTGACGGGACTGCGCCGGGGCGAGAATGAAAACTGCATCCTCTGCCGAGGCGAAAGTTCGTGCATCATTCCCATGTCGCCAACCGCCCGGCATACCAATCCCGAGGGCTCGCGGATCGCCATCCGGCACTTCACGGAATATCTCGAGCAGTTCCCGGACGATCTGGAAGTCCGCTGGTTGCTCAATGTTGCTCATATGACGCTGGGTGAGCATCCTCAAAAAGTGGATCCCCGTTTTCTGGTCTCGCTGGAGCATTTTCAGAAGGCGGAGCATGGGATCGGGAAGTTTCGGGACATCGGTGATAAGGTCGGGGTGAACAACATCGATCAAGCGGGGGGCGCCATCATGGACGATTTTGATAATGATGGCCTGCTGGACATTGTCACGACGACCTACGATCCGACTGGCCCGATGACGTTCAAAAAGAATGACGGCAAGGGACACTTCAAGAATGTCGCCAGTTCCGCCGGATTAAGTGAAATGCTGGGTGGGCTGAACTGCATGCAGACGGATTACAACAATGATGGCTATCTGGACATCTTTGTGATCCGTGGTGCCTGGTTGACGGCTCCCATGCGACCATCGCTGCTGCAGAATAATCAGAACGGGACTTTTACGGATGTTACCGAAGCGGCCAATCTGCTGTATCCGGCCAATGCCATCACGGCTTCGTGGGCTGACTATGACAATGACGGCTGGCTGGATCTCTTCGTCTGCGGCGAACGGCAACCCAGTCGTCTGCATCGCAACCTGGGCAACGGCACGTTTCAAGAAGTGGCGCGTGAAGCCGGCATCGAAGTGGACGTTCCGTTTGCCAAGGGGGCAGCGTGGATCGACTATGACAATGACGGTGATTCCGATCTGTTCGTGAATCATCTGTCGACCGAGGTCGGAGCCCAACTGTATCGCAACAACGGTGACGGAACATTTGACGAGATCACCCAATCGATGGGGATCGATGGTCCGTTGCTGGGCTTCTCGTGCTGGGCCTGGGACTACGACAACGACGGCTGGCTCGACATCTTCGCCACCTGTTATGACCGAGATTCGGGAGAAGTCGTTAAGGGGCTGCAGGGACAACCCCATATGTTGAATTCCAACCGGCTGTACCGCAATCAGCAGGGCGAGGGTTTTCAAGATGTGACGAAAGAGGTCGGTCTCGACATGGTTTTCGAGACGATGGGGAGCAATTTCGGCGATTTCGATAACGACGGTTTTCTCGACATGTACCTGGGCACGGGCCAACCGAGCCTGGCGACACTCGTTCCCAATCGCATGTTGAGAAACCTCGGCGGAAAACGCTTTGCTGAGATCACGGCCTCGTCGGGGACCGGCAATCTGCAAAAGGGCCACGCGGTCGCCTGCGGAGACTGGGACCGCGATGGAAACGTCGACATCTTCATCGAAATGGGAGGTGCCATTCCCGGTGACAAATACCACAACATCCTGTTCCAGAACCCTGGCCACGACAACAACTGGCTGACAGTGAAACTCATCGGCCAGAAATCTAATCGAGCCGCCATCGGAGTCCGCATCAAGGTCGTCACCGACGGACCGAACCCGCGGACGTTTTATCGGCATGTCTCCTCAGGCAGCAGCTTCGGAGCCAATCCATTGCAGCAAACAATCGGCCTGGGCAAGACGGAACGGATCGCCCTGCTGGAGATCCAATGGCCCACGAGCAAAACCACTCAGGCCTTTAAGGACATCACCACAAATCAGGCGATCGAGATTACCGAATTGTCGGATGAGTACCGCAAACTCGATTGGAAGCCGATTCCCCTTCCGAATTAGGTAGGTTAAAGCAAGATCACTCAGCCAGCAGAGAGAATCGGTCGCATGACCAAACATATTCACGGCGGTCGACTAGAAGACCACGTCGATGCCGTTCGCAATCAGGACGTTCTGGCATATCTCGAGCGCACTGAGCCTTGTTGTCACTCGGATAATTGCTCCGTTCTCGTTAACGCGGCAACTGCCAAGTGCGGTGATTGGTTCCTGTATTGTCCGTCTATTCGGGAATACCGATACATTGCTCTCGTTACCAATCGAATTGTTTTCGCACTGGGCCTGGGAATGAATGCTCTCTATTTCAAAGTCCCAGAGAGACTCTATCCAATGGCGCTGGGGACCGGTGCCGCACCGGTCCCGGAAATCGGCTGCAATTGGGTCGAGATCCAACTGTTTCGGAGTGATTGGCCGGCTCCAGACATTCCCTTCTGGACGTTGAAAGCGTATGACGCGGCACGGCAGCTCAGTTAGGCTTGGGATTGGGCAGCGAATTAAAAGAGGTAGCGAATGAGGGCACAGGAGTTCGCTCGCCGGCAATCTTCTTGCAATCACAACGACGTTGCTGCACGGTTGCATCCACGGCGAAGTTTGGCAACCATATTGGGATGAAACACCTCATCTCAAAGCTGCTCGCGTTCACTTTCTTGTCTGCCCTCTTGCTCGGAGGCGCTTCGTTGGCGGTATCGGCCGCTGATAAAGCCGCCGCGCCGACTCTGGAACTTCCGGCGACCGATGACGGTTTGCCCGGGGCGGGACCGATCCGGCGGTATGATTGGTTTAAGGGTCTGTGGAACCAGAAACGGGCCGCCTGGGCGAAGCGCGTCGAACAGGATCAGAAGTCGCTCGTCTTTCTGGGGGATTCGATTACCCAGGGGTGGGGCGATGACTTCGGAGGCAGCTTCCCCGGTGTGAAGGTCGCCAATCGGGGCATCAGTGGCGATACCACTCGCGGGATGTTGATCCGGTTGAAGGATGACGTTCTGGCCTTGAATCCGACAGGCATTGTCCTGTTGATGGGGACGAACGATCTCGAAGAGCAGGCTGAACCCGAGACGATTGCCGGAAATTTGAAACTCATTATTGCCGAGCTGAAGAAGAGTAATCCGCAGTTGCCAATCATTCTCTGCCAGGTCTTTCCCAGCTCGGAAACGAAGAAGCGGCCGGCGGATAAGATCAAGAAGATTAATGAGCTGTATGCCGCGGCGGTCAAGGGGGACAAGCAGGTCACGTTGATCGAAACGTGGAAGCAGTTTGCTAATGAGCAAGGGGACGCGAAGGCTGAGGAATTCCCCGATTTGTTGCATCCCAATAAGGTCGGCTATGCGAAGTGGGCTGCCGCGCTGCGTCCCGTTCTGGCGACTCTCGACTATCTGGAGACTGATGACGACAAGTTCCAACTGGAAGCGGGTTTCGTGAGTCTGTTCAATGGGAAAGATCTCACGGGCTGGGGTTTTCGTGACCCCAAGAGTTTCTCGGCCTTGGAGAATTTTGATGGTAAGGTCGTCAGCAGCGACGGTCGCTATGTCGCCAAGCATGGCCGGCTGATTGTCACGACACCGGCCGAGGGGCGCAAGATCGCTCAACTGTGGACGACTCGCGAGTTCCCGAAGAACTTTGTGCTCAAGCTGGAGTTCCGGGCGACACCCAATGCCGACAGCGGCGTCTTCCTGCGTAAGCCGCAACTGCAATGTCGCGACTATCCGGTCGCGGGGCCGTATAAGACTCTCAAGGAGTACAAGGCTCAGGACTGGAATGAGATGGTGGTGACCGTGAAGGACAATGTGGCCTACTGCACTTGCAATGGCGAAGTCCTGGAAGCGATGTTGAAGCTGCCAGAGACGGGTCCGATTGGACTCGAAGGGGATTGCGGGCAGATGGAATATCGGCGGATTCGGTTGATGGAACAGCCTTAGATTGCTAACAAAGCCACCACAAATCAATCGGATCTTAAATTCAGATTGGCTCTTGCCAGGACTTATTCGTGTCATTTGTGTGATTCGTGGTTTTTATGCTGACGAAGTTATCAACCACGAATTACACAAATGACACGAATAGGAGCAGAGGCCGAACTTGTTGAGAATCAATTTCTGATCACGTTCCCTCTTGTGGTGCCGGATCATGACCGCTGCCGATGAACCACCGCATGCCGCTGCTGACGAGTTGTTTGAGGCGGAGCTCGATGCACGCGGATTTGACTATGAGGTCGTCGAGGATGGCCTCTATGAGATCGTGGCCGGCGAGATTACGCTGACTGTCAGTCTCGAAAATATGCGTCGCGATTATGCACGCGACAATGATCCCGGCGTGGTCTCACGCTTTGCGGAGCAACTGGATGCGGCCATTTCCGGTGAGACTCCGGATTGGGAGTCGGTCCAACCTTTCATCCGGTATTCGCTGGAGCCTGCCGATTACGAGATGGGCTTCGATGATGTCCTGCATGAGCCGGTCACCGAGACGCTGATCAAAGTCTATGTCTTCACGCCACCCGACGGTTCCAGCATCGCCTGGATCATCGATTCCATGCTGACTGACTGGGGTGTTACTCGCGATGAGGTGATCGAGCAGGCGAACCAGAACATGGATCAACTCGTTGCCGAAACGAAGTTGGAGATCGATGAAATTGAAGCGGTGAAACTCGGCATGCTGGCGACGGAGGAAACGCCGTTCAAGGCCTCGCTGATCTTGTCGCCCAAGTTTCGCGAGCTGGTTTCACCGACGCTGGGTTGGCCCGTGTTTGTGGTCGCGCCGACGCGTGACTTTGCTTATGTGTTGTCGTGCGAGGACAAAGATTTTCTCGGGCGCCTGGGACAAGTTGTGCTGGACGAATACAACGAGTCGGGTCATCCCATTACGGCGGAAGTCCTGGAAGTCTCGGACGACGGGGTCGTGGCGATTGGTTCTTTTGCGCCCCGATCCCCGTAGGATAGGCATCCTGCCTGTCAATCGCGAAGCGACCAAGCGGCGGATAGTGATTGATTATGGACAATTGACAATTGATAATGAAAAACGCCGCAATT
>JAQGHS010000317.1 GCA_028291605.1 Planctomycetaceae bacterium
TCGTCGCTCCGCTTCTCAACCACCGGCTATTCTCTGTGAACCCTTCAGGTTCAGAAGTCAGCCTGATATCAACCAACGTAGAACGCTGTTGCGTCCGATGGCGCACCCCAAAGCGCGCTGGCGCACGCAGATCGAGGTATCCCAACAATCCCCTCGCATTTGCCCGTCTTTCGGACTTCGGCAATTTCTGCGTAACGCCTGCGCCTTCTTGGTACTGGCGGGCCGTCCGGGAATCGGGATCGGCCGTTTCGGCCATTGTTTCACTTGCTTGAAGTCTGCATTTAACCCCCACGTAATCGGGCCACCCACATGCTTCTCAATCTGAATCTTTCCACCTGGGCCCGCCGCATGGCTTCCTCCTGGTTCGGCCTGCGTGGACCAAAGCGGCCGAAGCGACGAGTCACTGGTCTGGGGATCGCCGAACGCCTCGAACGGCGGGAGATGCTGACCGCATACACCGTGACGACGCTGAATGACATCGTCAATCCGGGTGACGGCGTGATCAGCTTGCGAGAAGCATTGGACTCGGCAAATTCGAATGCAGGGGCCGACACGATTCAGTTCGGCTCTGGTCTGAATGGTACGGTGAGCCTGACGAATGGTGAGCTGATCATCACCGACAGCGTGACCCTGACCGGCAATGGCTCCGCACATACGACGATCGACGCGCAGAACAACTCGCGTGCCTTTGATCTCTTAACTCAGGCGATGGATGTGACGTTTACCGGACTCACTATCACGAGAGGCACCGACTTGGGAGAAGGGGGCGGAATTCGCGATGGGGCGGACCATGGCTCGGTGCTGTCGCTGAACGATGTGGTGCTGTCCAATAACTCGGTCAACGGTTTCGGGGGCGGTTTGTTTGTCTTTGGTTACGACACCGTAAACATCACCAATTCCAAGATCACCGGAAATCGCACGACAGCTAATGGGGGCACCGGTGGTGGGATCCATGGCTTTAACGGTGGAATTCTGACCATTACCAACAGTGAGATCAGCGGAAACGAGACGTTCGGTGACGATGCCGGCGGCGGAGGTATGTATTGGCTCGCCAACCCGATCACCGTAACCGACTCGATCATCAGCAACAATCAGACGCACGGGGAAAGCTCCATCGGCGGGGCCATCTACACGAAAGATAGCCGTTTGCAGATCAGCAATTCGTTGCTGTCCTCGAACGGGACGTCAGGCGTGGGCTCCTCTGGAGGAGCAATCTACATCGGACCATTCGGTGAGCTGGTTGTCGATGCGGGCAGTCAATTCATGAGTAACAGCACGACTGCGGATGAGTCGAATGGTGGTGCGATCTATAGTTCGGGCGGCACCGTGTCAATCACGGACAGCACGTTGCATGGCAACATCGTCGCGGGCGAATCCTCCAGCGGCGGTGTCGTAGCGCTGGGGGCCGGGACTCTGTCCATCGTGCGCAGCGAACTGGATGCCAACGGCGCGATTGGTCTGGCTGATCCGTTCGTCACAAACCCGGTTAGTGGCGGCGCTGTCTTCATGGCCAATGGAACGGTTACCATTGACTCTAGCTCGCTCGTGAATAACACGACCACCGGAAGTGGGGGTGGCGCTTATGTCAGATACGGGCGATTGAACGTCATCAATAGTACGATCTCAGCCAACTCCGCGACGACGTCCAACCTTTCGACGGGTGGCGGGCTGGCTGTGTACAGCGCCGAAGTGGCGATGGATAGCAGTACCGTGGCCTTCAATACTGCGGCCAGCGGCTTTTCGACAGGCGGAGTCGAGTTGCTCATCGGCTCGGCCGAGATCTATAACTCGATCATTGCCAAGAACCAGGGGGGGAATGCACCTGACCTGGTGGCTCCCACGCAAACTGCGTTTGTTTCTCCGCTGACGGTCAGAAATAGCCTCATCGGTAACAACCAGGGGACTGGCCTGGGTGCCTCGGCCAATCCGAATGCCCAGGGCAACATCGTTGGTACGAATGCAGCGCCGATCGATCCTCGACTGAATCCTTTAGCGAACAATGGCGGAGGGACCTTAACGTACTCCTTGCAGACCAACAGCCCGGCTTTGAATCGAGGGAGTAACGCTCGCGCAGACACCCTGGGCTTGACCACTGACCAGACGGGGCGCAACCGTGTGGCGGGCACGGCGATTGATATGGGGGCCTATGAAGTGCAAGGTCCCACGGTGGCCTCTCTCGTGCGCAGCCCCGCGGCACAGAACCCGACCAGCGCTACCAGCGTCAGCTTCATCATCACGTTCAGCGAGTCCGTGTCAGGCGTGACTGCCGGCCAGTTCACTGCAGTGACAACACTGACCGTCGTGTTTGGCAGTATCAATGTGTCGCCCGTCAATGGCAGTACCTATATCGTCACAATCAACGGTGTCAGCGGCGCGGGGTTGCTGGGCCTGCAGTTCGACAGCAATGGGACCGTGACCAGCACCAGTACGACTGTGACGATGTCGCCGGATGCGGACTTCACGAGTACCGAAGTGTTCACGATTCAAGCGGCAGTCATTCCGCTGACAGTGCAGTCGATTGCCTTCGCGCCGGGTGGCATCAGTCCGACGACTGCTACCAGCGTGAGTTTCAAGGTGACGTTTAGTGCCCCCGTGCAGAATGTGACTGCAGGCCTGTTCCAGATAGTTAAGACCGGCACGGTCGCAAGCGGAACACCACAACTTACCGGCAGCGGTGCGGAATATACCGTCACCGTCAGCGGGATCACTGGCCAGGGATCTTTGGGGCTGAATTTCCAGGATAATGGCACGGTCACTCGGATTTCGGACGGTCACGCCATGACCCAGCCGAACTTCACGGGTGCCGTCTATCAGATTATTCCAGGCAGTCAGGGGACGTCCGATCTGGATGTCGACGGACTACGATTCCATATCGTGGGCGGCACTTTCACGGTAGCCGGGGCATTGAATTCCTTTAATGGCCCAGTCCAGGTGGGATTTGTCCCGAGTAGCGGCAACGCATTTACTCCATTGGCAGAGATGAGCGGCACGGTTTCAATCAATACGACTACTAAAACGTTCGCGGCCACCGGGGCTGTCAAAGCGATCATCAGCGGAAACCCGTTGATGCTGTTTGCCAACGGACTCCCGGAAACCACCATCACCGATTTGATCAACGGGCAGCTGGCACGAGCCAATGGTGCGAGCCTGACTGTCGCCGGAGTCTCATTTACCCTCACCTCACTCCAATTCACATCGTCGCCGCAGCCGACGATTTCATTGCAGGGAAGCCTTACGCTGCCCAAGGGGATCACGGTCTCCGTCAAGGATAGCAACTTTGTCTCCATCAACAGCACGGGAGTCAAACTCAACGGTGCGAGTCTGTCACTCACGCAGACCTTCAATGTGGGAAATGTGACATTTGATGCCAGCGGGTTGACTGCGAGCTATTCCTCCACCGGCGATGTCTTCACGTTGACGGGAGCGGCGGCGGTGACCGTCAGTGATATTGCGAACCTGTCAGTGAACTTCACAGGCAACGGGTTGGTGATTACCAATGGCGCATTCACGAGTCTCGACGCGACGGTCAATGGCAAGTTCGATGTCAAAGGGGTCAAGATCACAGCGACCGGCCTGCACCTGGCTTATGCCAACGATCAATTCACCATGTCGGGGACGGCCGGGGTGGAAATCGCCGGCATCGATTCCAGCATTTCGGTCACGTTTGGCAGCCCCAGTTCACCCGGCGGCCCGAGTACGCCAGGCATTGTGATTACCAGCGGCAAGCTGGCCAGCCTGGATATGGCGGTTTCTGGGACGGTGACGGTCGCCAAGGTGGCAATCAGTACTACGGACTTGAGGATCACCTACGCCGACAGCAAGTTCACGCTGACCGGCAAGGCCAAAGCCACAATTAGTGGACTGGGAGATCTCAGCGTCCAGTTTGGTGATGCGACTCACGCAGGAATGGTCGTGGACAGCGGCAAACTCCAACGTTTGGATATGGGGATCACCGCAAACTTTGTCGTCAAGGGGGTGACGATCAAGGCCGAGAATTTGCAGTTTACTTACGTCGCGCCCGTTGCGGGGGCACCCGGAACCTTCTCGTTAAGCGGGTCGGCCAGTGTGATGATCAGCGGGATGTCCGGGGTCAGTGATGCCGGGATCGGCGTCACGTTCGGCCACGAAGCTCATCCGGGACTTGTCGTCACCGACGGCCAACTGCAGCAGCTGGACGTCACGATCAATGCAAACTTTGTCGTCAAGGGCGTGACGTTTAATGCCGACAACCTGGAGTTCACGTACGTTGCAGGGGCCGGTGGGGGCTTCTCGCTAACCGGAACGGCCAAGTTGATGATCGCCGGTATGAGCGGAGTCGGTGGTGCTGGCATCGGTGTCGCGTTCGGCTACAACGGACAGCCGGGGATCGTCATCACCAACGATGGCACACTGCAGAAGCTGGACATCACGATTAATGCCAACTTCGCAGTCAAGGGCGTCACGTTCAATGTCACAGACCTGCGATTCACCTACCTGCATGACGCTAACAACGGCGACTCGTTCTCTCTGAGCGGTTCGGCTTCGATCATGGTTGACGGCATGAAAGGGACCGGGCAGGACTTGGGGGTCGCAGTCAAATTCGGGTACACGCAACCGGCGACGGATGGTCAACCCGCGGTTGTTGAGCCCGGAATCGTTATTAATCAGGGGGTACTCGAAAAACTCGACATTACGATCGATGCCGCATTCAAAGTGGCCAGCGTCGTGATTCAGGCCAAGGGGTTGCGGTTCACGTACACGAAGAGCACCCAGACCTTCACCGTGGCGGGAGATGCCATGGTCGACACCCCGGGGGCGGGCTTCGGAGTCCGCTTTGGATACACCGGTAGCGACGGAGTGCAGCACGCGGGGTTGGTCATCGCGAATGGCGTATTGGAATCCATCGACGTCGCCGTGACAGTGGCCTTCAGCATCGAGGTCGTCAAAATTGAACTGGAGAACGTCGGTTTCTCGTGGGAACGCGCCAACAACAGATTCTCGCTGTCAGGTGGGGTCAAGCTGATTCCGCTGGGTTTGGATGGCCTCTCGGTTGAGGCTTCGTTTGGCGACCCCGACAATCCCGAAGTTCGCGGCCTGGTCATTGAAAATGGTGATCTGGTCAGCTTGAATTTTACTTTTACTAGAAAAATCGATGTTAAGGCGGTGTCGCTGGAGGGCAAGATCTCCCTCACATACGACAATGTCCATAAGGAAGCCACGCTTTCTGGTTTGATCAAGGTCACGGCTGCCATGCTGGGGACAGCCGACGCGAAGCTGGGCGATTCCACTAAGGGCACGAAGGGATTGGTCATCAATAAGGATGGCATCAAAGCCTTCGACCTGACCGTCATGGCCAACTTCAGCGCGGCGGGACTATCGGCAACCGGCAATCTGGCGATGCACTATGACAATACCTCGGCCGAGTTTGTCGTGACCGGGGACGCGAATTTGACGATTCCCGGAGTCGGTAGTGCCACTGCCAAGTTTGGCGATCCCGTATTGGGGACCAAGGGCCTGGTCATCAATAAAGATGGCGTCAAGAGCTTCAACCTGACCGCTACAGCCAACTTTAGTGTGGCCGGGGTGTCGGTGACCGGCAACCTGGTGATGACCTATAGCAAAACATCCGCCGAGTTTATCGCGACCGGAGACGGCGCCTTGACGATTCCTGGAGTCGGCAGTGCCACCGCGAAATTGGGCGATCCGTCGAAGGGCACGCAGGGATTGGTCATCAATAGCGATGGCGTCAAGACCTTCGACCTGACCGCCACGGCCAACTTCGGTGTGGCGGGCGTGACCGTGACCGGCAGTCTGGCGATGACTTACAGCAAGACTTCGGGTGAGTTTACGGCGACCGGAAGTGCCGCGTTGAAATTTGCCGGAATCGACAATGGCAACGTGAATGTCTCGGCACTGCTGGGTGATCCCTCCAAGGGAACGAAGGGCTTAGTCATCAATAGCAGTGGCGTCAAAAGCTTCGATCTGACCGCCACGGGTAATTTCAGCCTGGCGGGAGTGACGGTGAACGGCACTCTGGCGTTGACCTATAGCAAATCGTCCGGCGAGTTTTCAGCAACCGGAAGTGCGTCGTTGAAGTTCGCGGGAATCGACAATGGCAATGTCAGTGTCACGGCACTGCTGGGCGATCCCGCCAAGGGTATCAAGGGATTGGTTATCACGAGCAGTGGCATCAAAAGCTTGGACCTGGCCGCCACGGGAAGTTTTAGTCTGGCGGGAGTGTCGGTGAATGGCACTCTGGCTCTGACCTACAGCAAAGCGTCGGGCGAGTTTTCGGCGACCGGAAGTGCGGCATTGAAGTTTGCCGGAATCGACAACGCCGGTGTGAATGTCACCGGCAAGCTGGGCGATCTCGCTAAGGGCATCAAGGGACTGGTCATCAACAGCAGTGGCATCAAGAGCTTCGACATCACTGCCACGGGCTCCTTCAGTCTGGCGGGGGTGTCGGTGAATGGCACTCTGGCACTGACCTACAGCAAAGCGTCTGGTGAGTTTTCGGCGACCGGGAACGCGTCCGTGACCGTCGCCGGAATCGGCGGTGTCACCGGCCTGTTGGGCGATTCTGCTCAGGGGACGAAGGGACTCGTCATCAATAGCAGTGGCATCAAGAGCTTCGATATCACCGTCACGGGCAACTTTAGTGTGTCAGGCGTGTCGGTGAGCGGCAGTCTGCATATGACCTACAGTAAGGCTTCGGGCGAGTTTGCGGCGACTGGAAATGCGTCATTGACCCTTCCCGGGATCGGTGCCGTCAGTGCCAAGTTGGGCGATGCGGGCACGCAGGGGTTGGTGATTAATAGCAATGGTATTAAGAGCTTCGACTTGACCGTCACGGGCAGCTTTAGTGTGGCGGGGGTGTCGGTGAACGGCGCTCTGAAGATGACCTACAGTAAAGCTTTGGGCGAGTTTACCGCGACCGGCCAGGCTGCCCTTACGGTGGCTGGGATCGGCAATGTGACTGCCAAGTTGGGTGATCCGGGTACGAAGGGATTGGTCATCAATAGCAGTGGCATTAAAACCTTGGACATGGTCGTCACGGGTAACTTCAAGGTGGCTGGAGTGTCGGTGAGCGGCAATCTGATGATGACTTATAGTCAATCGACCCGTGAGTTTGTCGCGACCGGAAGTGTCACTTTAAATATTGGCGGGATTGGAAATGTCACCGCGACATTGGGGGGAACTGGGACACGGGGCCTAGTGATTAAGAACGGTTCACTGCAAAGTCTCGATATGCGAGTTAACGCCAACTTCTCGGTCGGCCCTCTGGCTCTCACCGGGAACTTGACAATGTCGTATGTCAACTTTGGTGGGTTTACCCTGTTCTCGATGTCCGGAACAGCGAACGGAAAGTTCCTGGGACAGAGCCTCTTCACCGTAGATATGGGGACGGTCCAAAATCCAGGCATGGTTATTGTCAATGGTGCACTCTATGCTTTGAACATCACGTTGCGTGGCGACTTTGCCATTCAGGGAGTTAGCCTGGGCGGCGTGCAGATGACTGCCAGCTACGATGCCGCCAGCCAACGGTTCTTCTTCTCCGGAAATGCCCGCCTCACGCTTCCCAGTTCCATTCCGGACTGGCTGGCATCGGTGCTGGGTGGCAGGAACCTGGGGTCGATCGGTGTCGAGCTGAACGTTGTGGCGAATAAACCTGGTGACAGTTATCTCAAGGCTACGGTCGGAAGTTATGGATTCATCCAAAGGTTTGACGGTAGGCTGTCGCTCATCGGCAGCAATCCCGCGGTAAGTGTAGTGAACTCGGTCCTCGGTTTCTTCGGGTTCAGGGGGCCGCTGGATGGTGCCACGCTCTACTTTGATCCCAACTTCAACTTCGATCTCGCCCACGATCCGTTCTCAGTATCGGGAGATGATGGACGATTTGAGAATGTTGTTCCGGTGGGGGCCTCGACCGGGCAACTTGTCGTCGTTGGCGGCGTTGATCGATCTACCGGCCTGACGAATTCGTTGCGGCTGACGGCACCCTACTCGGCCAGCGTTGTTTCTCCGCTGACGTCCCTCGTCAATCAGTTGATGCAGGAACGCGGACTGTCCGAGGGTGATGCAATCGTTGTTGTGAATAGTGCACTCGGCATTCCGATCACAATCGATCTGCTACAACAAACGCTTGCTCTAGAAGCGGTCGGAGGCGATGCGGTCTTCGCCCGGGCGTTCTCACGAGAAGTCGCTGTCGGCAGCGTCGTCCAAACAATTTGCAGCCTGCTGAGCGCTCGTCCCGGCGCACCCACCCTCGCAGAACTCAGCACTCAGGGCTTCGCGGCCATCGCCGCACTGCTGGGCGAGACAGGTGGGGCGCCGCTCCAGCTCTCTGACCCCGAACTGATCCTCGACTTGATCAATCGCACTGCCGCATCGGCCGGATTGACGATTGACACGAATATCGCAACGAGTGCCGCTCAGGTCATTTCCGGTGTGATGCAGCGTATCGACGACTTGACGCTCGAGAGCACGCAATCCTATCTCAATCAACTGTTGCAGATTCAGACTGTGACTGAGGGCTCGATCGCTCCAGATCTCGCTCGACTGACTTCGGGGGCGATTAGTCCGACGAGTTTTGTCAATAACTACACGGGCGATGCACTGACGGGCCGTATCAACGCGGCAACATTCGGGCCACTCAACATCGTGGGGCCCGTCGTCCTCATTACTCCCCTCGTAGCCCAGGCGGCCGGAGCCGAACACCCGGGGACCTTTGACTTCCAAGTCACCCTCTCATCTCCCACACCATCGAATGTTCCTGTTACCGTACACTACGCGACTCGCGGTGTGACGGGGACGACCGCGAATGTTGACTTTGCGCAAACGTCTGGAATCCTCACCTGGCAGCCGGGTGACGTCGCCCCCAAGACGATCAGTATTCCGGTGTTCGCCACGAATTCGGATCTGAACAATCGGACGTTCGCCGTCGATCTGTCCGACGTTCAGAATGCTGAGTTGGCCAACGACTTTGGACTGGGGTTCATTCAGTCGACTTACTTCACCACGACCACGGCTGTTTCTTCCAGTGACACGACGGCTGATTATGGTCAAGAGCTGACATTCACAGCCCAGTTCTCTTATCAGGACCCCGCGCATACCGTGCCTGCGGAAGGGACGGTCACCTTCTTCGATGGCGATGAGTTCCTGAGCATGTCTGACGTCGAAGCGGGCGTGGCTTTGTTCTCCACCACGACACTGTCGGCCGGTGTGCATCACATCAGGGCGGTCTACTCGGGAGCTCTGCTCAGCGTTGAGAAGTATTTGCCCAGCGAGTCAGACGACGTGACCGAGACTGTGGCCCAATTTGGTCAGACGATTACCTTCCCCTCGATCTCGGACGTCATGGATGACGATGCACCGATCGTGTTGAGTGCGTTCACCTCGTCGGGGCTGACGATCAGTTACCGCGTCGTGTCTGGTCCCGCCAACGTGAATGGAGAAATCTTGACTCTGGTTGGACCGGGGACCGTTGTGGTGGAAGCGGGTCAGGACGGTGACGGAAACTTCACAAGTGCCACTCCAATCAGCCGCACGTTTGCCATTCTGGATTCGGGGACTGGCTCCAGCAACACGGCACCCGTGGCGGTCAGCGGGACAGCGCACGTCAATCCCGGGGAGACCATCAACGGACAGTTGGTGGCGACTGATGTGGATGGTGATGTGCTCACCTTCGAGCTCACCCTCGATGCCGAACACGGAACTGTCATCCTGAATTCCGACGGCAGCTATGAATACACGGCCGATGCGGACTATGAAGGGTTCGATAGCTTCTCGTTCTTCGCACTGGACGGCGTGCTGGCCAGCAACATTAGTACTCTCAACATCATCATCGGGGATCCGAACCAACCGCCGGTGGTGGATAATGCGACATTGACAGTCTCCGAAAATTCAACCGCCTCCACGGTTGTCGGCTTCGCGACGGCGACCGATCCGAATCCGGGTCAGTCGAAAACCTTCAGCATTACCAATGGTAATACGGATGGTGCGTTCGCCATCGAACCGGCCACAGGTAAGATCACAGTTGTGAATTCCGCGGCTCTCGACTTCGAAAATCGGTCGTCCTACTCGCTGACGATTCAAGTCAGCGACGACGGCGATCCCGCTGAGACTGGAGAGGGAACGATCACGATCAACGTCACTGATGTGAACGAAGCCCCGATGGTCTCCCCGGCGACTTTCACCATCTCCGAGAACTCACTCGCAGGGTCGACCATTGGGACCATCACCGCGACCGACGTGGACGCGGCGCAATCCCGCACCTTCAGCATCATTGACGGGAACACCAACAACGCGTTCTCCATCAATCCCGTGACGGGCCTCATCACTGTCGCCAATTCGGCGGCCCTCGACTTTGAGAGCAAACCGACGTTCACACTGACAATTCAAGCCACGGATGACGGCATCTCGCCCCAGTCCAGTACGGCCACAGTCACGGTCAATCTCACCAATGTCCCCGAGCAACCAGTCCTGACCGGCGGATCCGGCAACGTCACCTATCTGAAACTGCAATCGCCAGTGAAGGTCATGCCCAACCTGACGGTCCAATCGGGAACAGGCAGTGGGGCACCGGGAAGCATCGTGATCAGCGTGTTCGTGCCGAAGAAGGGCCTGCTGTCAGATTACTCGATCGGCAACTCGAGCAGCCTGGGCACGGTGGCGATTTCCGGTCAATCCGACTTCCGCAAATCCGGAGGCACGCAGAAGATCACGATTACCCTCAACGAGGGAGTGACCGATCAACAGGTACAGAACTTCCTCCGCGGCATCTCATTCAGTTCGAAGAAGATGGACCCGGCCAAAGCCCCCCTCGGCCGGAAAATCGAAGTCCAGGTCTTCAACCTCGAAGGATCTGGTACACCGAGCAACGTGATTACGACCCACATCCTGGCGAAGAAAAAGTAGCGTTTCGTCGCGTCCGGTCTTTATCCAACGTCAACTCTCGGCGACCAATGGTGGCAATTCGTCGCTACCAACCGGTCAACGCAAAACGCCGAGAGGACTTTTCCTCTCGGCGTTTTTGCTTTACTCGCCATCTCTGAACGTCATGCGACGAGTGCATTCTCATTGATTTGCCTTATTGTGCGTACGACGGCCTGAGCCAGTTGGGGCAGTACACCGATCAATCCCTGATCGTGCATATCCGTGAACGGAGGCTTGAAGAGGTCGGCAGGGTCCATTGTGCCGTTGTGGACAAGGTGGTCGATGATCTGATTGATGAATGTGATCTGATCTCCGCTGAGTGTGCCGAGACTCAGGAATTCGGCGAATGCCTGCTTGGCGGCATTGGCGTTGAGACCGACGATTTCGCGGATCAACTTGCCAAGCGGTTTGTCCGTACCGTAGGTCTGTTGAAAACGCTCGCGGTTCTCGGCCGCTTCGGCTGAGAACAGGATTGCTTCCAAAGCTTCGAGGTCGGCCGCCGTGATTGGCTGGTTCTGCTTCAGGCGGGCAATCGTGGGATGGTCTTCGTGTTCGCGTACGAAGCGTTCGACCTTCAGCCGATAATTCTTCAGGCTGTCGTCCCGTTTGATCAGGCCGTCGATCAATTTGGCTTCGCCGAGTTCGTCCTCGAAGTTGGTGTAGACGTGCTCGCGCTTGCCTTCGGGGTCAAGAAACTGCACCAGGCTCCGCAACTTGCGTCGCACCACTTCTAACATGGGCAGAGTGATATCCTGCCAATATTCGTCTGTCTGCAGCTCTTGGATCAGAACCCAGTGTACCTTCACGGCGGGAATCGCTTCCTTCTCCTCGAGCCCGCTGGCGATTTCCCTGACTTGCTGCTCCCAACGCGGCACGAAGGGTGATGATTCCAGCATGCCGAGTTGCAGATTCAGCAACAACAGGTCGAAGCGGCGCGCGAACTCGTCGCCGTCATCGGGTGTGGGCAAGTCCGCCAGGTGCTGGCTCAGATCGACAATGTCGCCCGGACCAAGCTCTTTCCAATTGTCCCGCTGGCTGAACTTCTCGACATACCGCCGGTGTGGTCGCACAACAAAACTGTCGACGTTCATTTGCGAGACACCATGATAGAGAACGTCAGCGATCTCGGTACGCAGCTTGGCCAGAGATTCGTCAGGTTTTGACGTTTGGGAGAGCTGATCAATCAGCGACAGCCGGCGGCGGAAGATCTTGGTCTTGATCCCTTCCTGAAGGTGGGCTTCGACACCCTCTGGATTGCTGCCGAAGTATTCCAGGTTCTCGCAGAAGTCGAAAACGTTGAAGTACTCCTTATTAAGTCCCGGGCCGAACAGATCCGGGCACAGCCGAGTCCCCCGGCCGATCATTTGCCAGAACTTGGTTTTGGATCGGACTCGCTTGAAGAACACCAGATTGACGCACTCCGGCACATCGATGCCCGTGTCGAGCATATCCACGCTGACCGCAATCTGCGGCAGTTTGCTCGAGAGCGAAAAATCATCAATCAGCGACTGCACGTAACTGACTTTGTTATGAATCGTCCGGCAGAATTTGCCAGCCAGGTGCGGATAGTTCTCGTCAAACCGCTTCACAATGAAATCGGCATGCGGCTGATTGGCAGCAAACACGATTGTCTTACCGAGCTTGTCACCCCCCTCAATCTTCTGCCCATTCTCCATGACGTAGGCCAGAACCTGATCCACCGTGCTCTCGTTAAATAGCCAGCGTACGATGGACCCCGAAAACTGGACCAGGAAATAAGGTAGAGTTTCGTACCTGATTTTCTGGGAGGGTGTTGATGGCGAAGAAGCGTAAGGTTCACAGCGTGGAGTTCAAGGCGAAGGTGGCCTTGGCGGCGTTGCGTGAACAGGAGACTGTGGCTCAGTTATCGAGTCGCTATGGGGTCCATTCGAGTCAGATTCACCAGTGGAAGCGTCAGCTGCTGGAGAATTCGTCGACTCTGTTCCAGGACGTTGGGCGTCCGCGAAAGGAGGAACCTGAGGGAGCGTCGATTGAGGAACTTTATGCGCAGATTGGCCGGTTGAAGATGGAGCTGGAGTGGCTCAAAAAAAAAGTGGGCTCAACTGACTGAGTCGGGCCTGGGTGGCGAGGGGTTACGATGCCTGGTAGATCGCGAGGACGAAGAGTGCGGGCCTCGCCAGTCATTCGCCCGCGTTCTGGCGAAACGCGGCTACAACAGAAACGACCCAGAGAGGCAATCGTAATTCTCCTGCAAAATCGTCATAGATTGAGCACGTCAGGCTGTGCCTGACGTGCTCTTGATGCGGCCTTCTCAGTTCTGTGTTTGTTGTGCCGAGTGCGCTGCGACGGTTTTCGATTTGGGGTCGGGCGTTCAAATTTCAAAATTGGGTGGTCGATGGCCTTTCACGCATGGGGTGACCTGTGCCCAATTTT
>JAQGHS010000332.1 GCA_028291605.1 Planctomycetaceae bacterium
AATTGCGCTCCAGGTTGCATTCTATTCAGCGTCGGTACTCCGACCGCGTTACGATCGCGGAGCGATCAACGACTATGGCCTGCGGCCTAATATTGAGGACGAACGTTATGTCAAACTTTAAGCCCGGTTCAGGATCCTTCTGTGGTCGCACGAGACGCGAGCTCTTATGGGAGGCTGGCGCGGGGTTTACTTCGGTCGCGTTGACAGGAATGCTGTCTTCCGATGGATTTTTCCGTTCGCAGGCGAGGGCTGCCGAAGCCGAGCGTAAGTTTGCGAATCCTTTGGCTCCCAAACCTTCGCACTTTCCCGGCAAGGCGAAGAGCGTAATCTTTCTCTTCATGTATGGCGGCCCCAGCCAGGTCGATACATTCGACTATAAGCCGAAACTTTATGAGCTCGACGGCAAGACGATCCCTGTGAAGACAAAGGGACGCGGCGGTGAGAAGAACGAGGGCCGGGTCGTTGGACCGAAGTGGAAGTTCAAGCAATACGGCAAGTCGGGACAATGGGTTTCAGAACTCTTTCCGCATCTGTCGAACTGCGTCGATGACATCGCGTTTCTCAAGTCGATGACGGCCGATTCCCCGATTCACGGGTCGGCGATGCTGCAGATGAATTCGGGAAAAATCCTCAGCGGCAGTCCGGCGTTGGGATCGTGGGTGAATTATGGATTGGGCAGCGAGAACGAGAATCTGCCAGGCTTCGTGGTGATGCTCGATCCGACGGGTGGTCCGATCAGCGGGGCCAAGAACTGGTCGAGCGGCTATATGCCGGCCACGTACCAGGGGACCATCATGCGGTCCAAGGGAGCCGCGGTCATCGACCTGAATTTGCCGGCCGGGATGACCCGCGAGATGCAGCGAGAATTGCTCGATTCGCTGCAGATTGAAAATCACCAGCATTTGGCGGCACGCAGCGAAAACAGCGAGTTGGCCGCGCGCGTCGCGAGCTATGAACTGGCCTATAAAATGCAGCAGTCGGCTCCCGAAGCGGTCGATCTGAACCAGGAGAGCGAGGCGACTCAAAATCTGTACGGTCTGAATGAACCGCGAACTCAGGACTTCGGCAAGCGGTGCTTGCTGGCTCGGCGGTTGGTTGAGCGTGGTGTGCGGTTCATTCAGCTTTATTCGGGCGGTAATCACAATGACGCCAACTGGGACGCGCATGGTGATCTGTTTAAGAACCATAGTTATCACGCGGGCAATACCGATAAGCCGATTGCCGGACTGATTCAGGACCTTAAGCAGCGCGGGTTGCTGGACCAGACGCTGATCGTGTGGGGCGGCGAATTCGGTCGCCAGCCGACCGCAGAATATGCGGAAGGCACCGGTCGCGATCACAATGCTTACGGCTTCACCATGTGGATGGCGGGTGGGGGCATCAAGGGGGGCCAAAGTTACGGCACCACCGATGAACTCGGAGCCGCCGCCGTGGAACATCCCACGCACGTGAAACGCCTGCATGCGACGATCTTGAATCAGATGGGATTGGATCCGAATCGGTTGGCATATTTCTATGGCGGGTTGGATCAGAAACTGGTTGGCGTGGAGCACGTCGAACCGATTAAAGAGATCATTTGATGCGGTGTTGCGACATCAGCCGGCACGCGTTAGCGTCCGGTTCTTTTCGTGGGATAGGCATCCTGCCTGTCGTCTTCGTTCTTGATGACAGGCCGGATGTCTATCCTACGGTTTCAATTCTCAACTCGGATGTTGCTCCGAACCGTGGGCTAGCGCCCAGCGGCTGATTTCGTCCGTCCGACTGAGCTGCACCAGAAGATCACCGTGACGCACCCAATCGCTGCAGCGGTCGCGGCGAAGGTGATGGGATAGGCGGCGGTCGTGTGGTGTTTGGCTTCCCGGATGAAGGCCCCGATGATCGGGGCGCCCAGGAATACGCCGATATCAAATGTTGCCAGAATCAGCGATGTGGCCACTCCCAGATAGCGCCTGGGGAACGCGGCTGTTCCGGCTGCCATCACTGCCGGGAACAATAACGCATGGGCGACTCCCGCGATGGCACCCGGAAAAATCAGGTGCCAGGTGCGAGTGACGGGGATGTAACAGAGAAAGCTGAGTGTCATCAGCGACAGTCCCACGATGATCCACAGTCGGTTGCCTAGTCGCGAAAAATGAGAGGCGGTCGCCACCCGCGCCACAAACGCGACGCACGAGTAGACGACGAAGAACAATCCCACACTGTCGAGATGGGCTTCCACGGCAAACGGTCGCAGAAACGTCATGGGAATCGACAGCCCGGCACCCATCGCCGCCGCTGTAATTGAGATCACCAGCGGATGATAACGTGTCACCACATGCCATAGATTTGGTCGGCGACGGTGGACCGGTGGTGGTGCATCGCTCGTCACAAACCAGGCGACCGCTGTCGACAGAATGGCCAGAGTGGAAGCGATCAGAAACAGTTGGTCGACCACGATCTCCCGGCTCGTTCCGCCGCTGGCCAGCCAGTCCCCCAGCAAGGGCCCCAGCATGATTCCGACAAAGCCGGATGTCCCCAGGGCTCCGACCATCTCGGCCATCCGCATGGGGGGGACGCGTAGCGCGACGAAGGTGATCGACGAACCGGAGAAACCCGCCAGACTCGCTTGCAGCATCAGGCGGACTAGAAAGATCTCGGGTCCGTAGGCTGTCGTTACTGTCAGATGCAGCATCATGGCTACGGAATAGAGCAGGCTGGACCATAGCCAGACCCGTGCGGCTCCGTAGCGGTCGATGGCTTCGCCTTGAGCCAGGCGGATGATGATGCTGCCGATCATCCCGAATCCGACGATCAACCCCAGCTGGCGTTCCTCACCCCCGACCACATTGACGAAGTCGGCGTACCGGACCATGGCGGCATTGGCCATGGTGATCAGGCCATTGGATAGATAGGCCAGCCAGAATATCCGGTCGTAGCCGTGAAACTCGGAGGGAGCCAACGTGTGGCCGGTCCGAGGTATCTCGGGATTGGGGGAATCGATGTCGAGGGCGCTCAAGCGGTGGGCTCCGTGCGGGTCCTTTCAATCTTATGTCAAAGGACTGTTGGGTTTCCAGTTGGTGGCCATAGCCTGACTCTCCAGAGTCGGGCGAATTTGAATTTCACCAATCCAGTTGCCGAAAACCGCGACAACTCGCCTCCACTTGACTGTCTTTTAAAACGTCGTGTCCTTTGTGACCTTCTGTTCCAATTCCTTTTGAACAGAAGGTCACGAAGGACACGAAGAAATACAAAGAGTTGGAATTGTTGACGCTCATTCTTTCTCATGCGACTAGAAAGTGAT
>JAQGHS010000346.1 GCA_028291605.1 Planctomycetaceae bacterium
GCGATCAACCAGCACGCAAGAAGAACATCATGAAGAAGTCCAACAGACTGACCTGCGGAATTGTCGTCGCCGTCTTTATCGGCTGCACGGCCACCATGATCGGTCCAGTGCGAGCACAGACTGATGGTGATAATCGAGCCGCCAAGCCAGACAACAAATCTGCGGCATCCAAAGGCTTGCGAGTGTTCTATGCTTCGCACAGCCTCATGTGGTACGTCCCGACACCGCTCGGTGAGATGGCCGAAGCCGCAGGGATCATGGGCCATAAGCTTGTCGGGCTTCAGTCCATCGGTGCCTCCAAGACCGTTCAACACTGGAACCTTGCTGACGACAAAAATGAGGCGAAGAAGGCTCTTAGAACGGGCGCAGTCGATGTTTTCGTCATGTCACCAATTTCGTTCCCCGATGAGGGCATCGAAAACTTCGTCAAGCTGGGGTTGGAACATAACCCCAACATCCGGTTTGTCGTTCAGCTTTCATGGGGCGGTGGAGACATCGACAACCAAGATTTCCCCAAGGGTGCATTCGACAATGTGGACAAGGAGAAAACACCGGATCAACTCAAGATCTACAACGAGAGAAACATCAAGGCGGGGAAAGCTCAGGCCGACGACATCAACAAGAAGTATGGCAACGGCAAGAAGATTCTTGCCCTCGTGCCGAGCGTTCAAGCGATGGTGACGCTGCGAACCAAAATTGCCAAAAAGGAGTGGCCGGGCTTGACCACTCAAGGTGAGCTTTTCGTGGATGCGGTTCATCCTTCCGCCCCGATGGAAGCCCTGAATACCTACATGCACTTCGCCGTTCTTTATGGAAAAAGCCCCGTGGGATTGCCGATGCCCGCAATGCTCAGGGCTGCCAAGCGAGAAGCGTGGAACGAGAAGTTCAACCGCTCATTGCAAGAACTGGCTTGGGAAACGGTAACCAATTTCCCCGACAGCCTCGTCACGGCAGCGAAGGAGAAATAAGCGAGCGGCAGTCGGGATTTGATCGGCATCAAGATCGCAGAAAGAAGCCGTTAGAGGTTGACCGCACCAACCTGACTTCTCGGAAGAAATAGTAAATTGATTTTGACCATGATTTACACCCTGTTGGATGCTTGTGAGTTTATCCTCAATGATCAAGGCGAAGCACAGAGCAGCTATTGGCTGGCCTCCCAGATCATGGAAATGAAACTTTGGCGGACAACTGAAGCGAAGGTCCGTACTGCTCTCACCAAAGACATTCAACAACACGGCGAAGCGTCGTTGTTCGTCAAAGTAGCCGACGACGAATTCGCCTTACGGACATGGACGGTAGCGTGAGTGTGAAAGGGGTAATGCCGATGGCCGCAAAAAATAAATCCAACTCGAAGTCCACATCGACTGTTGATGATGTCCCGCCTGAGTTCCGACAGCGGTTCAGCGAGATCGTTTCTCTGGCAGACGATTTCTGCGACCGATCCTTGAATGACGAGTACAAGCAGATCTGCCGCAAGATGGCAGTCAGCCTATGCCAAAAGGGTTCGCGCGTGCTGCGAGGAAAACCGGCAAGCTGGGCGTGCGGGCTCGTGTATGCTGTGGGGCGAGTGAACTTCTTGACTGACCCTTCACAGAAGCGTCTTTGAAGGCCGAGGAGATCGCGCAAGGCTTCGGCGTTTCCCCCGCTACGATGTATTCCAAGAGCAGCGAGATCTGGTCCGGGCTTGACCTGATGTCGTACTGGACTGTACAGCGGACGGCGGAGTTCTGCTGCCTATGCGAAGTCACGAAGTCGCTTCGATCACAACGGCGTCCCTCTCGGTGTTTTTCCAAGTTTCCACATTCTCACTTTCTTGAAGTCCAGAGATCAAGGTTGCAATTCCAACTTTGATCCCCAGATACCCTCTTGAAGGACATCTGACCAACACCCCTTCAACGGAGAGAAACATGACTCGACTTGGCGAATTGGACTTGAAAGATGCGGCTAAGGATGCGGCTGGAAACTGGCAACGATTCAGTTGTTTTGTCTGGTATCGGGACAAGGAACTGAAGAAGCCGGACGACTGGGCGGTCATCCGGGGCAAGCGGCGACGATTCGACTCAGAGTGAAAAATTATCTTTGGCGAAGCGTCCTGCTTCGTGGCGATGCTTTTTAAGCAATTTCGCTTCGCAGAGGATATAGTCGAAAAATCGAGCGAAGAGGATACAGATTCGCCAAAAGAAAAAAGCCCTAAACCATTACAGTTTAGAGCTTTGTGTAAGTCGGGATGACAGGATTTGAACCTGCGACCCCTTGACCCCCAGTGAAGCCGCGCAGAATATCGGTAAATTCGCAAGACGCAGAGATTAGCCACAACCTATTGCCTCTTTAGTGGGTTGCGATGATTTCCTGGTTTTGTTGCTGTGGATATTGTGGATGCAAATCCGTCGTGTGGACGTGAAAGGGGTACGGAAAGGGGGATGGAAACTCTTTGGCCGATACCGCGATTACGTGGTAGATGTCTTGGATTGGACAGTGAGACGGTACAGGCTCGCGCGGGCGTTTGCTTTCACCGAATCCGGTGACTATGTGAGACCCATCCGGTGAATAAGCAACTGACGTGATCCCGCCGGTATGGCCCTGTTGAACAATCGGCTGATCTTGGACCTGAACACGGGCTAAGTCAGACCCGTCGTTGAGAGACCAGGATAGGATGGCAATGACGAATGCAAAGAGTCTCATGGCTGAGTGTCCTGTCATTCCAGGGAGCAGATCTTTGGCGAGACAGTCTGCTCTGTATGACTCCGGCCCCCACATGATCGCTGGCCGACCGATATGGAGTCAAACCGCAAGTGCCCACCTGGTTTGAAATGGATAGGAGGCATTTACCGACTACAGAGGGCTGCGGACGCAATTCCTGTGCCCGCATCTAGTGCAGTACCGTGGGAGCAGAACTCCACCAGCGCGCCTTGTTGCGTCGTTGATTATCCAGACCGCTGCGTTCGGGACGCAGAGGTCGCAGGTTCAAATCCTGTCACCCCGATTCGCAAGTCTAAACTGGAATGTAACTTACATCAAGCCGATTTGGTCCGTTATGGGCTGGGTCGGCTTGGTCCGTTAAGTGGTCCGTTAAACTGTAATTTCCCATTGCCGATTTCTCTTCCTCGGCAGCGGCGAATTCGGAGTTCGTCTTCGCGATCAAGTTGGCCGCTGTCGACCATTCTTACCTTTGACCAGGCCCCTGAGATTGACGCGTTGTACAACGACGTCATCTTCGCCTTCAACGCGCACGCCATCCTGCGGTGGAAGTCTTTCGCCGTTTGGCTAGCGCTGTTGTCGTCGGGCTCCGTGCAGGTAATGGGGCTTCACCAGCAGCCGATCGCGGTTGGCGGGAATGGCTTCACGGTGGCAATGCTTCGGCCGATAAAATACACGCAGAATGATCCGGTCCCACAACTGCAGTTGTACTTGGCCATGCATTGAGGTCAACTACTTCGGGCTCGCGCCAGGGCCACCGTTCACAACCTATCAGTGAATTGCAACATGGATGAAGCCTTACTTCGTAAGCTTTTGGATCGTCCGCATGTCCCGATACCAGGCGACTTGTCGTTCGTAGCCGACGACAGCCTGCCTGGTTCAATGCGTATTGAGTGCTTGCACCGAAGTCGTGTGGCAAGGGATGGTCGATGGCAAGGGCCATCGGGAACAGACCGGCGGCAATCCGACAGGGTTTTGCTGTGCAATCCGCGACAACGACAATCGCATTAAACCAGTCGTTTTTGTCCGCCAAAATATTGTTCTTGCGACGGACGGAGACAATGCCGAAGAAGTGAAGGCGGCTCTTCGTCTATTGGTGCTCTTGCACGAATTAGGGCATGCGGAAGACATAGTTAAGGGTGTCAATTTCAACCATACCTCGATATCTTGGCCTTAGGGATGTTGAGTGCGATCCGGAAGTGTTTCGATATGGTGAAGAAACACTACAACCGGCCTCTCTCACTCGCGACTGTTCCGGCAGAAGATCCGCTGGTCTACGAAATGATCTGCCAAGCAGACACGATTGGGGTGTTTCAGATCGAGAGCCGCGCTCAGATGAGCATGTTGCCCAGACTCAAACCCAGAACGTGGTACGACCTCGTCATCGAAGTGGCGATCGTCAGACCAGGTCCTATCCAAGGCGGCATGGTCCATCCCTATCTGCGGCGGCGTTGCGGGGAAGAGCCCGTCACGTACCCCAACGACAAGATCAAAGCGGTGCTCGGTAAAACTCTGGGAGTTCCGATTTTTCAAGAGCAGGCGATGAAGCTGGCGGTGGTCGCGGCGGGGTTTACGCCCGGCGAGGCAGACCAGTTGCGGCGGGCAATGGGAGCTTGGAGGAAGTCTGGCATCATCGACAAGTTCCACGCCAAACTGACTCAAGGAATGCTCGATAACGGCTATACCTCTGAGTTCGCAGAGCAACTCTTCAATCAGATCCGGGGGTTCGGTGAGTATGGCTTCCCGGAATCACACTCTGCCAGCTTCGCTCTTCTGGTCTATGCCTCATGCTGGCTTAAATATCATTATCCGGCGGTATTCGCGGCGTGCGTGATCAACAGTCAGCCGATGGGCTTCTACGCACCGGCCCAACTCATTTCTGACGCTCGGCAGCACGGCGTGGACGTGTTGCAGGCCGATGTCAATGCAAGCGAATGGGATTGCACTCTGGAGATGCGGGACGGGTGGGCAATTCGACTGGGATGGCGGATGGTGAAAGGACTGAGCGAGACCATTGCGAATCAACTCGTCGCCTGCCGCAACAAAGGGAGATTTACCTCTTACGATGAGTTCATACGCAGAACTCAATTCAGCTCCGCAGTCCTGGCCCTGCTCTCTGATGCTGATGCCTTTCGCTCACTCACTGAATCTCGACGTACCGCGTTCTGGAAATCGTTGCCTGCGCAAGAAGAGTCCATCTTTGAGACCGAAGCTCCGGAACCGAAGGCTCCGCTTCCCGTGATGACCCCTCAGCAACAGGTCATTGCCGACTACCGGACCACAGGACTGTCACTCAGGCAACATCCGATGGCGTTTATTCGCGGAGATCTCTCGAAGCGACGTGTTCTCTGTGCAGAGCAATTGAAAACCGCAGAACCCGACAGACGGTGTCAGGTGGCAGGTCTCGTCCTAATGCGTCAGCGCCCGAGCACTGCCAAGGGGATTACGTTCGTGACCCTGGAAGATGAAACGGGACCGATGAACCTCATTGTGCGCGTCGACGTCTGGGAGAGATTTCACCGAGTCGCCCGGCAGGCAACGGCGATGCTCGTGACTGGCACCCTGCAGAGCAAAGACGGAATCATCCACGTCCTGGCCGACCGGATTGAGGATCTAACGGAGCTACTCGCTGAGGTCGGGAACCGATCGCGGGACTTCCGTTAGAACCACAGATTCTCTTTCGGGCCGATCGGTTCAATCAGCTGCGGGCCTTGGCTCTTGTAGGTGTTGACCTCACGGCTCACTTCCCACTCCTGCAACTCCTCACCGGGAAATTGGAGGAGCATCGGTTTAATCTCTTCAGGGTCCGTCACGTTCGGGTCAAGCCAATGATCTACAGTCGCTAGTGGGAGAATGATGGGCATTCTGTCATGGATGCGCCCCATAAAATCATTCGCTGTAGTCGTACAGATAGTGCAGCTCAAAACCGGGCCCTCAGGTGATTTCCACTCTTCCCACAGGCCCGCGAAGGTCATCGGATGGCCGGATTTGAGAGTGATGTAGTGGGGATATTTGACGTCCTTCTTCCCCTCGCTGACGGTCACCCACTCATAAAACCCATCTGCGAGTACCAAGCATCGCTTCTTCTTGAACGAACTCCGAAAGGTTGGCTTCTCTGCAATCGTCTCGACGCGGGCATTGATGCACATGGCCCCGGTCTTAGGATCTTTGGTCCACGGCGGGAGTAGGCCCCACTTGGCTTTGAAAAACTCCCGCTGATCAGTATCCCGAACGCAGACGACGGACTGGGTGGGGGCAATGTTGTACGCCGGTTGCCACTCGGAACTCAGTTCCCTGGCGACGCGCAGGATCTCCGCCCACTCGCGGGGATTGGTCCTGAGAGTAAACCGTCCGCACATTACCAGATCCTCAGCTATTACTGGAAAGGCCAGTGTCCAAACTCTTTTCGATCCATCGTAAGCAAAGTGCCCGAATTCCATCAAGGTTCTGCCCAAATAGATGACCGAGCAG
>JAQGHS010000378.1 GCA_028291605.1 Planctomycetaceae bacterium
AAACTGGCCCGGGCCTGTTCTCGCACATGTCGATCGACATCGCATATTGCGACCACATCACCATAGGGCAACGCCTCCCGAGTAATCACCGAACCCTGATACCGCATCCCGATGCAGCCGATCCGCCACCGTTCGTTCGGCGATTTGGGAACAACGGCTTCCTGAGCCTGAGTTGAAGACCAGTTGGGACTGGCGAGTAACGCCGCCGAAGCGATGCTGGACGATTGCAGAAAGTGACGTCGGCTAAGTCGCTGGGGCATAACTGGTCCTCGTTCGAGCGCAGGCGAAACCTATCTTGCGAGATTGGCAAGTATATCCGCCGGAATATCGAACTCGAAGACAACTCGATCTCAGCGGAACCTGTTGCAATCGGAATTATGTGTTTTTCGCGTTAAATCCTGCCATGTGTTGCCACTCGACAATACATTCGCCCGCCGCCGCGATACTCCAATTTGGTCTGACTATTTGCAGGCCGCATGTCGATGGTACGTCTCGCAGACGCCCCTTAGTCCAGATTAATTTCAAGATCGCTCAAAATGTTGCTGGAATTTGAGGCGCAACGGATCTAGGCATTTGTTATCTTATTACTAGAAGTTCAGAATCACCGACGCTTCTGGAAACTGATTCACCAGTTATCCTGCACTTCTTCCAACGTGCCCCTCTCTCTGACGTTCGCTAGTCGCCTCCTGAACTTCTCGAGGAATTGAGCGGACCGAAAGTATCTCCACAATGCCTATTTGGCGGCTTGCCTTGACCCTTTTGGGGAGCGGTCTCGTTGTTGCTGTTGCAATGGCAGCGGACCCTGTTCTCCCTTCTCAACCCGCAGCGGTTCCCGGACTGATCAGCTATCAGATGCCCGACGGAACAATCTTTTCGGCAGTCGTGTTGCCGGCGCTGACACTTAGTGAGAAGCCTGCGGTGGCTCGCGATCACGTGTTGATCGTCGATACGTCCGCGAGTCAGAGCGGTACCTATCGCACCCGTTCGGCTGCCATGGCCGCAGCCGTTTGCCGAGCCTTGCCGGCTGGTGACCGAGTCCAGTTGATCGCCGCTGACGTTGCGGCGGAGTCACTGACGACTGGTCTTGTCGCGGTGGGCGGCCCCGAATTGCAGGCGGGATTTGCGGCCTTGGAAGATCGAGTCCCGCTGGGCTCTTCGAATATCGAAGTTGCGTTGCGACTGGCATTAGAGTCGCCGTCGAAGACACGCATCCGATCGGTCCTGTATGTCGGTGATGGATTCAGCACGGCGCAGCTCATCAACTTCGTAGCTCTCAAACAACTCATCGCTGAACTGCGTGGCGCGGGGATCGCGATCAACAGCTATGCCATCGGACCTCGTCAGGATTTACTTCTGCTGGGCTCCCTCGCTCAACACACCGGTGGCGTGGTCGTGATCGATCAGCCGACCTTGGTTGCGGATGTCACACCCGTTCCCGGCGATCTCGAAGCAGTCGGCCAGGGACTCGCCAAAGCGTTGGTGGCACCGGTGTTCTATCCCACCGCCATCGAAACTCAACCGGCGATTGCCAGTCTGCAGCCACAACTTTTGCCGCCTGTACGTTTTGATCGTGAAACCGTATTGCTGGCCAAGAATTTGGCTTCCACCACGCTGCAGGTCAAAATGACCGGAGCCTTTTACGGGGAACGGAAATCACAGGATTTGAAGTGGCTCGTCGAAGAGGAACCAGTGACTGGTTCCACAGTGTTTGTTGGTCATGCCTGGGGGATCGCAGATGACTCGCAAGGATTGGCAATGCCTTGGGCTGGTCGGGATTTGATGACGCAGGCTCAGGATGTCTATCAGGGTCGTCTGGACGAACTCGCCCAAGCCGGTGCCCGATCACTGGGCAAAGGCAACGCCGGAGAAGTCAATCAAGTTGTTCAACTGCTCCAGCAGATCGATCCCACCAATGTTGAGGCTGGCCGACTCCAGATGGCCGCCGGCAAGCTGCAGGTCAAGCCCGTCAAACGTCGCAAACTTCTTGCTCAGGACGCTGCCGAGGAGCAACCCGCTGCGAAGAAACCTGCGGCCAAAGAAGAACCGGTAACTGTACCCGTAGCTGAAGAAGAGCCGGTACCCCCTGCTCCGCAAGCGAAATCCGACGCAGAAGAGACGCCCGCGCCCGCCGCGGTCCTGGATCAAGCGAACGATGCGACCGACAAATCAGATCCTAAGACCGGATCGTTATTGAATGAACTTGAAGCGCGTCGAAAAGTCCGTGAAGAGCAGATCACGATTGACGTGAATATCGCAATCGGCACCGCCCAAGCGGGCGCCAATGACAGCGTCATCGACGCTCTGGACGTATTGAAGCGACAACTCGACACCGTAATTTCCGCGACAGACATTTCCGCGGATGTCCGACAAGCGTTGCGGAAGCGGTTGGAGACTGGCATGCAGCAACTGCAGAATGAAAGTGAAGCTTTCGAGCAGCAGCGAGCGGCCTTGGATCGCCGGTTATCGCAGCAGGAAGCCAGAAAGAAGCTGATGGACCAGACGCAGCGCGATGAAGAGAAGATGGAACAACTGATCGATCGGGTACGAGCCCTGTTGATCCGCGGGTTCAAGGGCAATCCGCAGTCCTTCGAAGACGCGGAAGCAGTCTCGCGCGTGGCCGTCGAGCTCGACCCTTATCTCGGTGTACCGAATCTCGATGTGTTCAACGCGGAAGCGGCCGGGCACTTGGACAAGTCACGGCGTTTGCGAAGTCTGCGACAAGACAAGCTGTTGGCCCTGTTGTATCAGGTTGAGTTGTCGCACGTGCCGTTTCCGGATGAACCACCACTCGTCTGGCCGACCCCCGAGCGTTGGCAATGGATTACGGAGAATCGTCGGAAGTGGAAGTCGGTGGATTTGAAAACGTACAGCAAAAAAGAAGAGAAAATCGTCAACGAACTCGACAAGCCCACGACATTTGACTTCACCGATGAGTCACTGGATGGGGTGCGCGATACGATCGTGGAGCGGCACGGTTTTGATATTGTGATTGATAAAGCCAAGCTGGAAGAAGAAAGTGTCGCAACAGATGCGACAGATATCACACTGAAGGTCAGCGAGATCTCTCTCAAGAACGCCCTCAAGCTGTTGCTCGACGCGAAGAATCTGACTTACGTTGTCGAAAATGAGGTCATGAAGATCACGACGAAAACTGACGGCATCGCCAAACGGCCAATCCGGGTTTATAACGTCGGCGACCTGGTCATGCCGATCAATCCGCTGTTCGGTATGGGCGGAAGTCGGTCCGGCGGCCAGACCGGCGGTGGCGGCCAATTCAATGGCGGCCAACAAGGTGGTGGCGGTATGGGCGGCGGCATGGGTGGTGGTATGGGTGGCATGGGCGGCGGCGGTGGCGGATTTGCGAATATCCCGCCATTCCAGCCCCAGCCGCAACCCAAACCTGCGAAGCCTGTGCAACCGAAGCCGGTTAAGGTTCCCGTTGCCGTGAAAGCGAACTAAGCGATGCGGGCGAGCCCGGCGGCGTAAGCCCCGGGATTCTTTGTCCGAGACCAAAACGCAATGGCAGAGGAATCCGGGGGCTTACGCCGCCCGGCTCACCTGCCCAATGGTTTTTGGGAATCAATCTCCAGCCACGCCCTTCGCGGTTGCACGCTATTCCGCGACCGCGAGTTGCTGTTCCTTCTTGAGTCGCAACTGGCCGCAGGCAGCGTCAATATCCGCACCCTTGCGTTTGCGGATCGTGGCGGGAATACCCCCGGCTTCCAGGATCGAAATGAAATCGTGCTTGCGGCGCTCGTTCGGCTCAACAAACGGCAACGTTTCGACGTGATTCATCGGAATCACATTCACGTGTGCGGCACGATGCTTCAGCAACTGAACCAATTGATGAGCGTGTTCCGGAGCATCATTCAGATTGCCCAGCAGCACATACTCGTAGGTGACGCGTCGACCGGTTTCCTGGAAGTAGTCGTCGGTTGACTGCAGCAGCGCCTCGATCCCGATCTTGTTGTTGATGGGGACCAGTTGGTTTCGCAGCTCATCATTCGGGGCGTGTAACGAGACGGCCAGGTTATACTGCCGACCGATCTTGGCCAGCTCGCGAATCTTGTCAGGCAGTCCGACCGTCGAAATGGTGATCCGCCGGGCACCGATTCCCATACCGCCGTTTTGATTCAGGTGATCCAGGGCGGCGGTCAGATTCTTCAAGTTGGCGAGAGGCTCGCCGATGCCCATGACGACAATGTTTGTGATCCGCTCGGCCAGCGGCAGCAGCCGATCGAGTCGCAAGACTTGTTCCAGGATTTCGCCGCACGTTAGATTGCGTTTGACTCCCAGCAAACCGCTGGCGCAGAACACGCAACCCATCGCACAACCGACCTGGGTGCTGATGCAGACCGTGCGACGATCGTCTTCACGCATCAGCACACATTCGACGTAGTGCCCGTCAAACATCTCCAGCAACAGTTTTTCCGTGCCGTCTTTGGACTTCTGGTGAGAGACGATGGTTGACGTGAAGAGCGCAAAGTTGGCCGTCAGTTGGGCTCGCAGCTTGGCCGGCAGATCGGTCATGACGTCAAAATCGTTGACGCGCTTGCCGAAAATCCAACCCCTGATCTGATCGGCACGAAACGCGGGTGCTCCCTTTGACTTGCACCATTCGATCAAATCTTCCCGCGTCAGATCGCCAAAACGTGGAAGCGCCAGCACCTGGGGCTGTGCGATCGGAAGCAAAGGATTATCGACAGTCATGTCACCCGCCGGCCTGAAAACAACTCTATTGAGAATACCAATAGAGCAGCTTAACAGATTTGGCGATTTCCGACCACAGGCGGGACGGCCATTGTCAGCGTCATAAAGAAATGTCGCATTCCTGCTGGAGTTGTGGGGCTCGCGCAGCGGATGCGACCGCGCATACAAGCTCGAAGCGCAAGCGAGTGCATTCTGTCCTTTTATTCAAGGGAAATGCACTCGCTTGCGCTTCGAGCTTGTAT
>JAQGHS010000379.1 GCA_028291605.1 Planctomycetaceae bacterium
ATACAAGCTCGAAGCGCAAGCGAGTGCATTTCCCTCGAATAAAAGTAGGAATGCACTCGCTTGCGCTTCGAGCTTGTATGCTCGGTCACTCCCTGACCGGCGAATTGGCATCGAAAAATTCATCAGACACGCCATAGGCGAGTTCTGCTACGGAATCAAGCACGTCTTAACCAGCCTGGGACGGCACCGTGTAATTCCCATCGGCCCCATCCGGCCTATAAGTCCCATCCGTCCCATCAATCGCAACAGGACTGATGGGATTTATAGGACCTATGGGACTGTTGGGATTGTGCTGAACAGGCAGCGCCACAGCCGATATCGAAGTTGCGATTCGTCTGGACACGTTTTGTTCTTTAATGTAAAAGCTGCGTCGAGCCTGAAAAATCGTCTTTTCATTTGACCGGGCGCTCGCCCTGTGGAATGCCTCCAGACGTCACGTCAATCGCAGTTCCTGTCGTTGCTATTTATCCACGCTTAATTCTATTTCCAGCAGTCGCACGGGCGTTCTTCGAATGCTCCGCGCTCCCTCCTCCTGTCTGCCGCAGGTGAATTATGAGACTGACTTTGGTCGCCTCTCTGGTACTGTGTGGATTTTTCTGCGCGGGCTGCGAGAGTTTGAATAAGACGGCTCGCTTTCCCGGTAAGAAGCCGGCCATGCCCGAGCAACTGGCCAACGATTTGAAGCGGCGTGAGGCCTCCGAAAAGCTGGTGTCTCAGGACACTCTGCGAGGTGCCGCGGACAGGTCGGTACAACAGGCCAATTTTACTCCGGCAGCCGGGCCGCCTTCTGAGATTGATGCCGTCTTGTTGCAAGCGAAACAGGCTGAGCAGGCCCAGCAGAATCAGGTTGCCAAGACCTTGTACGATCAGGTTTTGCAGAAACAGCCGCAGAACGCAGAAGCCCATCATCGCTTGGGAGTGCTGGCCGATCAGGAAGGTCGCTATCCGGAAGCGCAGGCCCATTACCAGGCGGCCATCAAACAGGAACCCCAGAACGCCAGTCTGTTGAGCGACATTGGCTACTCGTACTATTCTCAGGACCGTCTGAACGATGCCGAGAAGTATCTCAATCAGGCCCTGCTGATTCAGCCTGGCAATCAATATGCCCGGAACAATCTGGCCCACGTTTACGGACGTCGCGCCCAACAGACCGGTTCGGCCAACGATTACAAGGATGCCCAAGAACAGTTCGTGCTGGCACTCGGACCCCAAGGGGCTGAAGATCAGATGAAGCAACTGTTTCCGCAAGGCGGATCGCCTCAAGTGGGAGCAACTTCGGACAAAAGGGGATTGCTGAATCCCTTTAAGAAATCAGATAAGGGTGCGACACGTACCGGAAGCCTTCTGCAGGCACCGAAGCCGAAATCAGAAGACGGCAACGAAAAGCTCTTGAAACAGATGGCCGAAATCCGTGAAAAAATGGAAAAGGCCGGTGAACTTCACCCCAAGCGCCCCGGAAGCGATGCTGCGATGGGCAGTCCTGTGATGAATGGCGGACGGAATTCGCAAGCTCCGGTACCGTACAATCAAATGAACCAGGTGCTGTCAGACATCGACCACGAAGCGGAAATCCAGCGGACTGAGGTCCTTCGTCAAAGCTATCCGGAGCGACAGCGCGGTGGCACTCCAGCGACTCCTGCAGGTTGGAATCAGCCGGACCGAATTCAACAAGTCGGTGGTGATAGGAACGACCCGCGCGATGGCTACGGTGCACCACGCGCTCAAGATGGGGGAAATCGATCTGGGGCACGCGATGGGTTTGGTCAGCCTAATGGTTCAGACTATCCCAACCCCAATGGTGGCTACGGCCAGGGTTATCCAGATGGAGGCCCTCAAGCCAATTTCAACGAGCCCAATCGTGCCGGAGCCTACAATTCAAACCAGGATGGCCGCGAGCCGGGATTTGACAACGCAGTCCCGGATCAAGGCCGCAATGTTCGGCAGGTTGATCGCGGTTACGCCCCCTCGTGGCCGGATGCGGCGGGCTCGCCGACCCAGTTCGATTCTCGGGGCAATACCTGGGACGGTCAATCGGTCATCAATGATTCACAACTGGGGCGAGACTCGAATATCAACGGTCAGAATGATCCGACCTACCGGACGGGTGGCGGCCAGGCCTTCGGGCCACAGCGTCCCAATGCGGGCAATCGAGCCAATCCGGCCGGCCGGAATGAAGGCCGACAAGCGGCGGCTCAGTTGGGATTAGATGCTGGCATGGGTGAGATGTTCCCGGGCGGCGAGACGGATGCCGGAATGAACGGCGTGAACCAGCAGGGATATCAGCAAACCAATCCTCGAAATGGCCCTTCCGGGGGCTACAACTGGAATACGGATCCCTCGATGAATCCGATTCCGACGACACAGCGGGGGATGCCACCCGGCGGTAACGGCATGATGGCTCCTGCCGACTATTCGTATTCACAACCGGGCTATCAAAACAACGGTTACTCGCAGGGAGTGACCCCGGCGATGGGTGACAACTTCGGGCAACAGGGGGGCGATGTGAGTGCGCCCTGGAATCAAAGTTCGACGATGCAACGCAACAGTCGCCCCGTGCAGCAGATGCAATACGGCAATGACACTGGGGCGGCCTCCGGGCGATTTGCTCCCAGTCGGCCCGCGGCGAATCCGCAGTCGCAGAACTTCGGTGCGCCCCCCATGTATTACGGGCGATAGGCAATTTGGACTGCGGCGATTCATCGCCGCTTTCTAATTCGTTTTGCCGAACCAAACCGCTGACGGGCCCCATCTCTCGTGAGCGGCGTCAACTCACATTGGAAAGCGGTGATGAATCACCGCAGTCCAAATTGTGGATACACCCGAGTCCGAACTCTGCGGTTTTCCACGTGTCCATTCAAATGTCTGTTATTTGCACAGGCAAACTGTGTAACATACAGCCTTGCTGGCCTCCCATTGGTCTGAGTGACCATACGAATCATCACACTGTGCCTGAACGATACCAGGCGCTGATCTGTTTCGCCGACACCCGGGGGGCGTGTTCCGGCATTCTTGGAGCCTTTTTTTATGCCTCAGCGGATTTACAATTTCTCGGCGGGACCGGCCGTGCTGCCCGTGGAAGTTCTCGAAGAAGCACGCGAAGCGTTGCTCAGCCTGGGAGACACCGGGATCGGTGTTCTCGAACACTCGCACCGTGGTAAGGCCTTCGTGGCGGTCTATGAGGAGACCGAGGCGTTGTGCCGCGAATTGGGTGGCATCCCGGCCAATTACAAGGTGCTGTTTCTCCAAGGCGGCGCATCGAGCCAATTCTTCATGATCCCCATGAACTTGCTAACGCCCGAGACGACGGCCGACTATCTGGTCACAGGGGCCTGGTCGCAGTTGGCCGTGAAGGAAGCGCAGAAGTTCGGCAAGGTCAACATCGCCTGCACGAGCGAAGATAAGAATTTCTCTTACATCCCTGAGCAAGCGACGTTCACACCCGGGGCCGCCTACGCGCATTTCACATCGAACAACACGATCTTCGGGACTCAGTTCTCGGGACCGCCTGACTATTCGGGTGACTGCTTGATCGTGGATGCCAGCAGCGATATCTATAGCCGGCCGATTGACGTGGCGAAGTATGGCATGATCTACGCCGGTGCCCAAAAGAATCTGGGGCCCGCCGGTGTGACGCTGGTCATTGTGCGCGATGACATTGTCGAGCGTGGTCCGGCGACTCTGCCGACGATGCTGCAGTATCGCACGCACGCAAAAAACCAGTCGATGTACAACACGCCGCCGACGTTTGGGATCTACCTGATGGGACTGGTCTTTAAATGGATCAAGAAGCAGGGTGGATTGGCGGCGATGGAAACCATCAATCAGGACAAGGCCCTGAAGCTGTACCGCTATCTGGACGGCAGCCGGGTGTTCAAAGCAACCGCCGCGAATGATAGTCGTTCGATGATGAACGTCACCTTCATAACGGGTAAGCCGGAACTCGATGAGAAGTTCATCAAGGTCTCGCAGAAGGCTGGCTTGGACGGTCTGAAGGGGCACCGCAGCGTCGGTGGCATGCGAGCGAGCATCTATAACGCGTTCCCGAGCGACGGGGTGGATGCGTTGATTGAGGTCATGCGGGCGTTTGAGTTGGGGCTGACCGATTGAGATCGGCGAGATTCGGGCGGAGTTATCGCGCCCGGATTTCGCCACGATCGATCTGTGGCACATTGATTTATTCGGCGATCTTCTTGGAGGTCGCCGTTGTGGTCGAACGTCGGTCGATGGGATCGAACACGCCGGCGAAGGTGCCCGTTCCGAAAGACGAGCGTTAGGCAAGTGTCTCACCCCCGAGTTGTATCGCTGCTGTCGAGTGCGACCGAGATTGTCTGTGCTCTCGGGTGTGAGGACCTCATCGTGGGGCGGTCGCACGAGTGCGATTATCCGCCGTCGATCTTGGGTTTGCCGCAATGTTCGCGTCCACGGATTGACGTTACGGGCAGCAGTCGTGATATCGATGAACGCGTGAAATCGTCGGCGAGCCAGGGGCTGTCGCTCTATGATGTTGACGGCCCACGGCTGCGCGAGCTGGCTCCCGATGTGATCCTGACACAGACCCAGTGCGAGGTCTGTGCGGTCAGTTTGAAGGATGTCGAAGCAGCGGTCTGCGGAATGCTCGGTGTAGCCGCACGGTTGGTATCGCTGCATCCGAATTCGCTAGCCGACCTGTGGCGGGACATCCGTCTGGTCGCTTCGGAACTGGGAGTTGCCGAGCGGGGTGAGACGCTTGTCGGGCGACTTGCGGATCGCCTGTCTCGCTTGCAGGCTGCCACGCTGGTACTGAATTCTCGTCCGCGAGTGGCCTGTCTGGAGTGGCTGGATCCGTTGATGGCGGCGGGCAACTGGGTTCCGGAACTCGTGGACATCGCCGGGGGCGAGAATCTCTTCGGTACGGCCGGGCTCCATTCCCCGTGGATGGATTGGGATGACTTGATTGCCGCTGATCCCGAGGTCATCGTGGCGCTGCCTTGTGGTTGGGATATCGCCAAGGCGTCATTGGAACTGGCTCCGCTGGTGTCTCGCCCCGGTTGGAGCGAGATGCAGGCAGTGCGATCCGGCCGAGTTTATGTGACGGATGGGAATCAGTACTTCAATCGACCGGGGCCACGCCTGGTGGAGTCGGCGGAGATCCTGGCGGAGATGTTTCATCCGGGCAAGTTCGATTTCGGTCATGCCGGGATCGCGTGGAAGGTCTTTCCCGAAGTCTTGTCATAGACCTCCTTGACAGGGTACCTCTCTCACCGACAAAATCGCGTTCAGTGCAGGCAGCATGCGCCGGGCACAATTCTCTTGTAACATGTCGTGACGTCTGTCACGGATCGCTAGTTATTGTCAGTCAGAAGGATCAGCTATGAGTGGACCCATCGTAAGGACCGGAACGAATCCGAAATTCTGGCAGGGTTGGGACAAAGTGTTCGCCGACAAGCCCAAAGCCGCAGCCGCGCCCAAGAAGACTGTTGCTCCGGAAGCCGCCAAGGCTCCTGCGAAGAAGGCTGCCCCGGCTAAGAAAGCGGCAGCGAAGAAGGCCGCCAAGAAGTAAGGTCTAGTGCCATTCGGTTACGGTGACGCGGAGCGAGTGTCGTTGATCGCTCCGCGATCACACGTCTTCGTACGATCGACTCTCAACAACCGTTCGGCCTCACCTCTCATTCCACCCGGGTCCTGCGAACGCGTCTGATCGCGGAGCGATCAGCGACACTCTCTCCAACCGAGGTGCCTGATGCTTCACCGTCGCATTGCGTTGTTTGTCATCGTGATCGGGGTGGCATCGTCGCTGCTCGCGCAGGATGTTGAGAAGGTCACCCGGGTCGAAGGGCAGCCGCTCGCGGGGAATGTCTCGCGCGTGGTGGAATCGCTGGAATATCTCGGTTCGCCGCTGTCGCCCGAGCTTGTTAAAAAACTCGATGCCGCCGGGCAGGCTCGTGACGTGTCGCAATTGCAGAAATTGCTGGACCCGCTGGTGGCGTTTGTGGTGTCAATCAATCCGGAGAACCGGGTCAAGGTCCAGCGCGGGCCGGGTAAGGCCACGATTCAGCAGGCGGGATTTACTCCGCTGCTCGTGAAGGTCATCAATCAGAGCACGATCGCGCGGCCGTTGGTCATCAAGAGTCCGCAGGCAGGGCCGGTCTATGCCGGGATCGCACTGGGGACGTTGGTACGCCAGGCTCAGACCGAACTCAAGGAGAATGAAAACACCGCCGGCCGGACCGATCGATTTCTCAATGTAGAGATGTTCTCGGCACCGCCGATGACCCGGAATCTGAGTGGGCTGGAAGTTGAGTATGCGATTGCCCTGATTGCCAGCACGGAATCAGGAAAACGCGAGGGGACGATTGAATTTGATGTCGGTCAGGGGACTCAGGACCTGGGGTTTCGAGGTGAGGTTCCGGTGCTGTTCGAGGTCCAGCCGGCGATTCCGGTCAAGCTTGCGATCCACGATTTCGATGGTGTGCCGACCGCCGCTAGACTGACGATCCGCGATACTTTTGGACGAGTCTACCCGCCGCAGGCAAAACGCGTGGCTCCGGACTTCTTCTTCCAACCGCACATCTATCGAACTGACGGCGATACCGTGCTGTTGCCCCCTGGCAAGTTCGTGGTCACCTATTGTCGCGGCCCGGAATACCTTGAGCTGCAGCAGGAATTCAAGGTGCCGGCGACTGGTTCGGCCGGGCTCTC
>JAQGHS010000394.1 GCA_028291605.1 Planctomycetaceae bacterium
ATTCCCGGCAACAAGGCGAGCGTCTGACAACAGCCAATCCAGAAGGCCTGCAACAAGGTTAATTGTTGCTCCTGAATTCGCGGGCGTTCGGACCACTGTCCGGCGAGCAACACACCCGCCGTAACCAGGAATCCAATCCCGGCCATCAGTGGCGAATTGAAGGTTTGTTCGAAGGTCTCTTTCAGCAGCAATCCGACGACGCCCGCCGGAATGGTCGCCAGGATCAGCAATCCGCACAGCCACGGCTGGCGCGGCAATTGGATCAGATCTTTCCAGTAGACCAGGATGATGGAAACCAGCGTCCCGACATGCAGGGCCAGTACCAATTCCAGCGTGTTGCCGTCGCCGGTTGTCCCGAACCACTGATTCAGTCCGGACTGCATCAGCGCCAAGTGCCCGTCCGAGCTGATCGGCAGGAATTCCGTGATCCCCTGCACGACACCCAACAGAATCGCTCGAGCTGTTTCCAAGTCAAACATATCATCCTCGCACGGCACCGCAATTCCTGAGCAGACTTCCGCTCTGGTCCACCTCCATTTTGGACTATGGATGGCGCTGAGCATGGCGAGAGGCCTCAGCGAGACGATTCCGATGCCAGGCGATGCAGAGCGTATTGATTGTAGCGATCGTCGCGGGAGGGTGAGGCTCCGCCGAACCTGTAGCCTGACTCTCTGAGTCGGGTTTCTTCCCCAATCTTGTCAACAGACGGGAGTATTCGCCATCCGTGGCAGTCGATCTCCTCTTCAGAGTCAGACTGGTGACGCTCGCCAGATCCTTTCCCCAACGGGGCAACAGCAAGACCTAGACCATGTCTAATGAACAGCGGTTTGAAGTTGCGTCTTTTCAGCCGGTCATCTTACCTACAAACCAACAAGCCAGTAACGCAAACTATTTCCTTACAATACGTTACAACTCATCACCGATTCATATTGGTCAATTTCACGATCGAAAATACAATCCCGCTGCGTGGCAATGCCTTCCCGATGACTCGAGCGTCCCTGTATGTCCGATGTCGGTCCCGGTTCCGCAGAGATTATCTCAACACCGCCGGCTCGCAATCATTCGCGAGCGGTCGGTCGAGCGGTGCTGCGCACGTTGATCCTGTTGCTGTTTGCCTGCCAGTTCCTGACAGGCTGCTCGCACAACATGAATCGCCGGATGACGATCCGCTCGGAACCGCCCGGAGCGCTGGTGCTGCTGGAAGGGGAAGAGGTCGGCTACACGCCGGTGGGGATCGACTTCAATCACTATGGAACCCGTGAGATTACCCTGATTAAAGACGGGTATGAAACGGTCACGGCGATGCAGAAAGTCCGTTCGCCGTGGTATCAGAAGATTCCACTCGATTTCGTCAGCGACAACTTCAGCCCGGTCAAAATCAACGATCGGCTCGATTACACCTTCACGCTGAATAAGCAGGAGCTGGTGTCGAACGACCAGTTGTTGCAACGAGCGAAGGGATTGAGGTCTCAGTCGCAGGTGCTTCCCAAGCAGCCGGAATAGGTCGAACGCAGTGCCTCATTGCTCACGAAAGGACGTCGACGATGCCCGATTACATCACACCGAACGATCTCCCAAAATGTGAAGAGTGTCACGGCACAGGACGTGTGACTGCTACTGTGGAGGGTACGAGTCCAATTGGCGGAAACCAGCAGCCACCTGTCATCGTCCGTGAAATTGTCTGTCCATGCTGCGGCGGCACCGGCACTCGCAAATAGCAGTCGGTAACGACCGACCAACACGGACGGGATGGGGGCGCGTGTGTCAAATCGAACTATTCGGCGTGTCCTGTGGTTCTTCGGCTGGATTGTCTGCTTTCCGGTGTCTTACTGGGGGCTGGTCGACAATCAAAGCTGGATTTCGATACCTGCGTTAGTCGCCGGTTTCGTCAGCATTTATCTCAGCCTTCAGAAGCGTGTTTGCCCAAGCTGCGGTAGTTCGATTCGCGTCGTCAGCTATGAAGCCACCCACTGCATGAAGTGTGGAACGCCTTACGGAACGGGCAACGCTGGGCCGCCACGATTAGATTGACCCACTACCACACGGATTCGATCAACATGGAAGAGAAGCGAAAGCCGAGACCGTGGTTGATGTGGTTCGTGGTCGCGCTGACGTTGCTGACGCTCTATGTTTTGAGTCTCGGGCCAGTAAACTTGCTCGCAGAGCGTAGAGTTTTTTCAGACGGCGACCTAATCTGGGACGTGCTGGTTGTCTTCTATTGGCCGCTGATATGGTTCAACGTCAATCAGGTGCAGCCATTCCACGGGTGGCTTCAAGCTTATTGCGACCTTTGGACGAGATGACTGATCCCCGTACCGGGTCAACAGGCGTGATGAGTCAAGTATATCAGTACCCTTTTTTTCGCGTACCGAGTGACCCTAGGCTTTGTTGTGTATCCCCTTTGGGGAAAAGATTTTGCGAGCGTCGCCAGTCTGACATTTAGCGGTAGACGGACTGGCAGGTCAGCCTGTGCCCGACGTCTTCGATTCACCATATTCGCTCGCGTTCTGCACGCTCGTGATCGGCTCTGGACTGGCTTCTCAATTGGAGGGCGCACACGGAATTGGGGGTGTTCCCGAACGACAAGGGATTCCCGATCTTGTGCAGAATTCGGCAATTCCTGGAGCTCCGATCCTGCTCGATTTTGCGATGCCGCAGAATTGGGTCGTGGGTAGCGGGTTTGTTAGAACAGGTGTGGGTTATCAGGTGCCCAGCCCCGTTCTACGCAGCAGCCGCCCTGGACGATGTGACATTTTCCGTTGGTGAGCGGAATGGCGCTAGCCACCGGTTCTGCAGATCGACGTCCAATGCGCAAGAACCGGCGGCTAGCGCCGTGCCGCTCACGAGGTTGGCAACTGGGCCGGAGGACGGCTTCGGCATTGTGTACAGAAGAGCAAAGAATTCAAAGAGTTCGCGAATTGATGAGTTGATATGGAATCGATGCGATCTGTCGGGACGGTGCCTAACCGGCCGATGCACAAGAAGATCTGTGGTTCGGGTGGAGACGAGTTATGTATACATGAGATCAAAGAATTCAAAGAATGCACGAGTTTGTGGCGCGTAGGATGGCCGCCCCGGCCGTCGTGTTCTTTAATGAAAGATCCC
>JAQGHS010000395.1 GCA_028291605.1 Planctomycetaceae bacterium
CAACTGATTTGCCGTCATACGCGTGTAATCAAGAAATTGATTCAGAATGTCCTTGATCAAGTGACGCCAGAGAGCGCTTTGAACCCCTCATCGCGGGCCTGTCATCCGATTCTTCACGGCAAGCGGATTCTGGTCGCAGACAGCGAGGAATCGATTCGGCGGATGGCCCTGGAAGTGCTAGCTCCGCATGGTTGCCTGGTCGAGACTGCCCGCAATGGTGAAGAAGCGCTGCGGATGGTGCGGCAATTTGAATATGACGCCGTACTGGGTGAGATGAAGTTGCCGGATATGGGTGGGCATCAACTGCTCTGCGGGATCTGGGACATTGATGATTCGGTTCCCTTCTTCCTGACCACCGGTTTCGGTTATGACGCCGGTCACTCACTGGTGAAGGCCCGGCAGCGCGGACTGACCACCGAAGTCTTGTGGAAGCCCTTCAAAGTCAATCGGTTGCTGGATGAGCTCGACAAGGCGTTTTCTCAGCCCAAATTGACCGCGAAATAGATCGTGGGACTGGCTTCCAGCTTGAGATTCTCCCGATAAATGACGAACGGGAGGCTGATCCCCCTCTGACGGAATCTTCATTTCCAACTGTGTTTTTGTCGGAAGATAACGATTTGGTTGACCTTCACGCCGAATAAGACAACACAACTCCTTGGAAATGTCTCGGATCTGGCTCAATCAGTTTTGACGAATCAATTTTTCGCGAGCTATAATCGAGTTCGGGATTGCGCACATCCGCGGGGTACCATCGCCTGCCAGTGATCCGTGGGAGGGTCAGCTTGGCATCTCGGCTGGCTTTCGATTTGACTCACAGTTTCTGAGCGACCTGGCCGGACGCGGGTCTGTAATTCTGTCCGATTGATTCCGCAGCTTTATCCGTGGTAGTCCCTTTGAGGTTCCCCGATGTCGACGGACCATGATACTCCTGATTCGGCTGAAATAACGCTGCCGCAGGATGACTTGGCCACGCGCAAGAACCTGGGGCCCTATGAACTGAAACGGAAGCTGGGACAAGGCGGGATGGGGGCCGTCTATCTGGCGGTCGATCCGGCATTGAAACGCCAGGTGGCGCTCAAGATTCTGCCCCGTGAAAAGGCCAGTAATCCCCAGCTTGTCAAACGGTTCAAAGCGGAAGCTCAAAATGCTTCTCAACTGACGCATGAGAACATCGTTTCCGTCTACGGTGCCGGCGAAGCGGATGGATATCTCTACATCGCGTTGGAATTCATCGACGGCATCGACGTTCACGATCTGGTGGAACGGCGCGGTGTGCTCCCGGTGAAACGCTCGATCGATATCATCAAGCAAGTGTGCCGCGCCTTGCAGCACGCGCTCGAACAGGGCATCGTGCATCGCGATATCAAGCCGGCTAACTTGCTGGTGCGGCGCGATGGTGTGGTGAAGCTGGCCGATATGGGTCTCGCCCGGGCCGTGGATGAGTCCACCGAAACGGGGATCACTCGTGCCGGGACGACGGTCGGGACTGTGGATTACATGTCCCCGGAGCAGGCTCGCAACAGCAAATCCGCTGATGTCCGCAGCGACATGTATTCGCTCGGCTGCACCTGGTTCCACATGCTGACCGGGGCTCCGCCATTTGCCGAAGGCAGTCTGACCAACAAGCTCAACGCTCACGCCAATCGCACGCCACCCGATGCGCGCGACAAGAACGAAGCAGTTCCCGAGGGTGTTGTTGCCGTCATGCAACGGATGATGGCCAAGGATCCCGATGATCGCTATCAGACACCGCTCGAATTGATTCGCGATTTGGAAGGGGCTCTGGTCAACAAAGACGCTGTCTCGCGCAAGATTCTCGAAGCACTGAATGACGATTCGGCCCACGGCGATGAAGACGACTTGGAAACCGGAGCCGGATCGGAATCGGATCCTTACCCGGTCAATATGCAATGGAGTGACTCAGGCTTGCCAGTGCAGGCCGGGCCGGTGACGGCCGTTGACCAACTTGATGACACGCACTTTGAACCGCAGACGGCAGCGCGTCCGCCGTCGGATGTTTCGAAGCCCGTACATACGCCGCACAAACCCCAAAAGTCTCAGAAATCGACGCCGGCACCACACCCAGCGGATGAGCCCGCGTGGGAAGCTTCAAGCGCGAACGAGACATCGGCAACGAAAGGCACTGCGCCCAGCACAAATCCCGCTACCTCGCAGACGTCGAACGCGACACCTGCGCGTGGATCGTCAACTAGGAGTGCCCGCTCCAAGCCTGCGGCGGCCCCTGAGGCCCGTTCGGAATCAACAACCTCAAGGTCGAAGCCAGCTGCAACACCGGATTACAGCGGAGGCAGGCCCCAGGCGACGGCCAATAAGCCGGCCGCGGTTCAAAACAAGCCTTCGTTTTTTTCATTCAGTCTGTTCGGGGGCAAGAGCAAGCCTGTAGTCTCCGAGGGACGGTCAAAGCCTGCCACGCTACCACCGCCAAAACGTAAGGGTGATGAGGAAAGCTTACCCGCTCAAGTGGCCAGCCCGATGCCGAGCCAGGTCAAGATGGCGTTGACCGCCTTGGGCATCCTGCTCGGTCTGGGGGCGATTGTCTTTCTGGCGAGTCTGGCCCAACGCCTGGGTGACGCCGCCGCACCGCTCGTCGCTCCCGTGCAACAGGCGCTCCCACCGCCTCCAGTGCAGGCAGGCAATGAGCAGCAACCCGGTGAAGCGGTCGCGACTGCTGACGGCGCTAATCCGACGGTCAAGGACATCCTCAACGAACGCAATGAGCTGTTAGAAGGTAAGGGCGACGCCGGTAAGTCCGCGGGCGGGAATGGTGCCTCTGCAGGTATCGGAGAGGCCAAGATCGTTCCGGACTGGGTCGATGCGAGTTTGCCCGGTAATTCGATTCCCTTGTTGACCGTTCGCAGGGGGCCTACCGCAGTCGCGGACCGGCAATTTGGATCACTCGTCGAAGCCTTGAAGAACATCCCGGTCAAGGGCGCAAGAATCGTGTTGGCTCATGATGGCCCATTCGACTTGACTCCGGTCGAGTTTTCGGGATGCATCGTCATCATCGAGGCGGGCCAGGGAACGCGACCGCAAATTCGCCTCGTTGCCGACGGAGAACATCGCAAGCTGCCCTGGTTGAATCTGACCGACGCGCTGCTGGCTTTGGATGGTATCGATATCGTCGGTGACGCTGGTGCTGTACCCAGTTCGGATCCCTGGACCTGGGTGCGGGTCACTGACGGTCATTTGTACGTCCGGCGTTCTTCTTTTACCCTGATTGGTAAACGATCGGCTCCCACGATTGCCCTCAAGCAGTCGGGTGGATTGCACGAACGAGCCGGGGGGAACGCCCGTGGTGCCGTTGGTCCCGATATCGAATATTTCGAAGCAAGACGGCCCCGGTTCCTCGTGGACCAGTCAGTGATTCGCGGGGAAAGCCTGCAATGTATCCAACTGGAGAGCCCCGATTTTGAAGGGGTCATTCGCAATAGTTTGATTGTTGCCGGAGATGCCACTGCGGTTGTCATCCGCGGAGCCGAGAAAGGCCCACCGAAGGCTACTCGGCAATTGCGTTTATTGACGTCGACTGTCTGCTCGAGTCAGCAGGCGCTGTCATTGTCTGCACATGGAACAGCTAATCCCAATCAGACGGATCTCATCCTCAAGGAAGCTTTGTTTGCAGCTCCCGCCGAGGCACATCTGCCCGTACTCTTGTCATTGGAAGATTGGCCTGTCAGTACGAGTAGCGGTGGTGGACCCTACAAGAATCTGAGTTGGAAGGCTGAGGCGAGTGCGATCCTGGGTTTTCATCCGTTGCTGAAGCTGAATACCGATGAAGCAAAAAACGTGGCTGATGGACCAGCGTGGAAGAAGCTCTGGAAAGAGCAATCCCCCACGACGTTTTCAACGCTTCCCTGGCCGACTGAAATGAAGTCGGGAATTCTCGCCACACCTCTGAAAGCCTGGTCGCCGAAGACTCTGGAATCCCTGGCATTGGCCTTTCCTGTGGCGGGCGTCACCCCCGGCTGTCCGGTCAGCGGTTTGCGTGCTCCTGAGTATTCAACAGATGCCACAACAGCGAGCGCCCAACCGCAGCGTCCGCGTCCACCCGCTCCGTTTGCCGCACGGTCTCTGGTCCCGGTTGATCTCATCAAGACGGATCTCGGTAAGCTGATCGGCAGCAAAGATTGGGAGGACGGCACGGTCTTCGTCGCCTCGGGCAGCGGTCAGCGATACAGCTCGCCGATTGTTGTCGATCGGCATAAATGGCGAATCCAGTTTCAACAGACTGAAGGCGCGACGCTGGTGATTTCACCCCGCGGGGCGGCACGCAGCGGCAGCGACAATAGTGCCTTCATTACGATTCGAGGCGGGCAGCTTGATCTGGAGCAGGGGACATTTAACTTCGATGCCAAGGATGCCAGTTCGGTCACGCCGTGGTTTGTGTATGCGGAAGGGGGCGGATTTAGATTGCACAAGTGCCGCATCGCGATTCCTTCTGTGGTTGCGAATCG